>CAXNKI010000204.1:0-4138 GCA_964202645.1 Alphaproteobacteria bacterium
GAGAATAGTGGCGAAGCGCTCCGCCATCAAATGGACACGGGCCTGCGAAGGCTCGGGCGGCAAATTGCCTTCGGCAAGGATCAACTGCCGCCGCGCAGGATCGCGCATCGCCTCCGCCCGCACAGCGCGCGGCAAATGTGCGATTTCAAGATAGGACGGCCGGCGCGCAAAAATGTGGAAGCCATCGAGCCCCATTAGGATGCCCAGCCCGCGAGCCGCAACCTGCGGGACGACCTGGTGGCCTCGTGCATTCGCTCTCTCGCTGCAATCAAGCAATTGCCGCCATTCATCGGGCGCATGTTCATAGGAATGTAGCAGGTAGGTGACGGGACGGCCAGATTCCGCAGCAATCCGCTCAATCCTGGCATGTTCCTCCAGCCGCTCGTCCAGCGTTGCAGCTGTGCCCATGGTGTTGCCGCCGCCGCCCAGCGGCACGATCTGGAAAGTGCCGCGCCCGCTTTCGCCCA
The DNA here is from genome assembly GCA_964202645.1 of Alphaproteobacteria bacterium. Taxonomy (GTDB): domain Bacteria; phylum Pseudomonadota; class Alphaproteobacteria; order Sphingomonadales; family Sphingomonadaceae; genus Novosphingobium. The sequence continues at coordinate 468 of CAXNKI010000204.1, forward strand.
TCGCCCGGGCAAGCGCCAGCAGTTCTTCCTCAACGGCAAAAGTCCCGGGAACGTGCTCTCCTTTGCTCGAAAGGTGCTCAAGAATGCGCGAGCCCGAAACTCCCAGCGCGCCGGCCGCCATCGCCTCACGGACGATCTGCTGCATCTGCGCCAGATCCTCTGCAGTAGCCTGTTCGTGCTTCAGCGCACGCTCGCCCATGACAAAAACGCGCAGTGGCGCCTGGGGCAGTTGCATACCCACGTCCATGGTAAATCTGCGCTGCGCCAGGCGGTCGAGAAAGTCGGGAAAGCTCCGCCACTTCCAGTCCATGCCCTCGTCGAGCACAATGCCGGGAATGTCTTCGACGCCTTCCATCAGTTCGATAAGCTGGGTGCGAAATCGCGGGTCGTGCGGCGCAAAGCCGACGCCGCAATTGCCCGCGATGGCCGTAGTGACGCCATTAGAAAAAGCGGGATCGAGTTCTTCGTCCCAGAAGAACTGGCCGTCAAAATGGGTGTGGATGTCAACAAAGCCGGGGGTGACGAGAGCCCCATCTGCGTCGATTGTCTCGCGTGCCGGGCCTGTGAGCCTGCCAATCTCGACAATGCGACCATTCGCGATGCCGATGTCTGCCGAATAGGCTTCGGCTCCCGTCCCATCGACGATGCTCGCGCCCCGGATTATCCTGTCAAACATCTTTAAACTCCTTGTGGCGCAATCCGTCGAACGCCGCACGTCCACCCGCTTGTTTGCGTTGCGCCAGCTTGGCTGTCACAGCGAATAGCCATCGCGGGTGAGCGGTGTTCCGGCATCGTCGTCGCCCCCCAGCATCTTGCCAGCATCGATCAGCGCCTGCTCACTATTCAGCACATGGGCGGAACCGGCCATGATGTCGCGGATGCAGCGCTGGATCGGGTTGCCGTCGCGCACGGCTCGTGTTGTGCAGCCGTCAAAGGCGACCCGGGCAATCCGCTTGGCAACGGTGAAGGCGTGGCTCGTCGCAAGTTGGCCTTCGAGCCGCATTTGCGCGGTGGGCGAACCACTGGTTGCGGCATCGTAGAGCGTCGAAAAGGTCGAGCGGACATAGGCATCGGCGGCATGCAAATCCGCCGTCGCATTGGCAAATTCGAGCTGGAAAGTGTTGAGGTCGCTGGCCAGCCCTGCTCCGCGCGACTTAGCGCGCGCAAAGCTACGCCATTCGTCGAGCAGGCGCCTTGCGGCACCCAGAGCGAAAGAGGCATGTGACAGGCAGGGAATCGCCATGAACCCCATCTGATAGAGTACCCCGCCCCGGCGCTGAACCGGCGCGGCAGCGTTGAAGAAGAAATCCTCATGCAGCTGCTGGTCCATCACTTCGAAATCATAGCTGCCCGTGCCGCGAAGCCCGAGCACGTTCCAGTTGCCCAGTTGCCTGGTGCGTTCTTTGGGACACAGGCCGATCAGCATGACGGGCTGGCCATTCTCGTCAGTGGCGGGCTTGCCGCCCTCCTGCACCATGAACCCGCCGACCACGAACCCGGCATGCGGCGTACCTGAGCCGAAGGAATAGCGACCGGATATGCGGTAGCCATCGCCCTCGCGCACAGCCTTTCCGGTGGGCGCAGCCTGGCCTGCTGCCCTGACAAAATGGCCGCCGGGAAAGATCGCTTCGGCAGCGCGCGGGCCAAGGTAAGCCCCGGCAACTGCGCCCCCGGTCATCACCGCGTGAGAATACCAGCCAGCCGAACCATCCCAGTAAGATAACTCGCTGATCGCATCGATGACATCACCCGGATGCGCCTCGCCCCCGCCCAGTTCGGCCGGGACCATGATGGCAAACAGCCCGGCTTCGTCGATCGCGTGGACCACATCTTGCGAAAGCTGCGTGGCCTGTTCATCGCGCGACGCAGCGGCATCGATCATCGGGCCGATCGCGCGCGCTTTCTCCAACCAGGAAACCTGCTCCTGCGCTCTAGACCTTGCCTGGGTTTCCAGCATACCATCTCCCGGTGTCGATTGTTGGTTACGACCAGACATTACATGGTTTTGAATAAGCATCAATTCGCTTTGAGCGGTGACCCTTAGGAGGCATGTTTTGATGACGCAGCAGGGGCAGAAAGCTGGACCAGGGACAAGCGCAAATGGCGTGCTCGCCATGCTTATGGTCGTCTACACGTTCAACTTCCTCGATCGGCAGATCCTCGCCATTCTCGCCGAACCTGTAAAGCGCGACCTCGGTCTTACGGATACGCAAATGGGCGCGCTGGGCGGCATAGCCTTCGCTCTGTTCTATTCGACGATGGCAATTCCCATCGGCATAATCGCCGATCGGCGTGGCAGAGCAAAAGTGATCGGCATCAGCCTGATCATCTGGAGCGGTTTCACGGCACTGTGCGGCGTGGCGCAGAATTTTGGCCAGATGTTCCTGTGCCGGCTGGGTGTCGGCATCGGCGAGGCGGGCGGCGTAGCGCCCAGCTATGCGATCATCGCCGACCGCTTTCCGCCGGAACGGCGTGCCCGGGCACTTGCGATATATTCACTGGGGGTTCCGCTCGGCCAAGGTCTCGGCGCCCTGTTTGGCACCATAATCGCAGCGGCAGCGGATTGGCGCACGACATTCGTAATTCTGGGCATTGCGGGCATTCTTGTCTGGTTTCCCTACAGCCGGGTCGTGCGTGACAGGGTGCCGGCCACGCCATTTTCCGCCGGCGAGGCGAGCCCGACGATGGCCGTTTTCGGGCGCCTTTCGCGCCAACCCGCTTTCTGGATGCTGAGCTTTGGAGCGGCGGCAGGATCGTTCTGCGGTTATGGCATTGCCTTCTGGGTGCCTGCACTGTTGCAACGCAGTTTTGGACTTTCATTGGTCGAGGCCGGCCAGTTCGTAGGCGCGCAGCTTTTGATTGCAGGTGTCGCCGGGGTCTATGCGGGTGGCTGGCTGGGCGACCGCCTGGGCTATGGCGACAAGGCGGGTTACGCGCGTGTGGCAGCTGTGGCGTATGCGCTTTCGGCCGTCCTGCTCGCCCTGGCATTCACCAGCAGCAACGTATTCTGGTTTTTCTTCATGATCCTGATTCCGAGCGGCCTCATTTCAGTCTGGATTGCGCCGGTTGTCACGGCGGTGCAGCATCTCGTTCCGGCAAGCGATCGCGCCACTGCGTCGGCCTGCTTCTTGTTGATCAACAATGGCATTGGCCTCGGCTTCGGCTCGCTTTGCGTGGGTTTGCTGAGCGATGGATTGGCACCCATCTATGGAGCCGATGCACTGCGTTACGCGCTCATTGCGGTCTCTTTGCTTTATGTATTGGCAACCGCCTTCATGCTGCTCGCGGCCCCGCGCCTGCGTCAGGGCTGGATTGCCTAGGCAGCAAGTGTGGCTGGCAGCTCCGCCGGATCGGACTCCAGCGGCAGGTCGTAGAATTCGATGCAATTGGTCCTGCCGATGCGGATCTGGTCAGCGAGCGGAACTCCTTCAAACTGGGCAGCAAGGCGGCCAGCGGCATCGGGCCATCCGCCATCGAAATGCGGAAAGTCAGAGCCCCACATGATGTTGCCCGGGCCGATCCGGTCGCGGTTCGTGATAGCTGTTCGGTCACGCATGAAGGTGCATGCAATGTGTTGGCGAAACACGTCGCTGGGCACCTTTCGGGTTGAAAGTCCCTTCGAGACCCCAGCCCAACCCTGATCGCGCAAAAAGCGGTCGTCCATCCGCTCG
>CAXNKI010000205.1:0-4129 GCA_964202645.1 Alphaproteobacteria bacterium
AGCTGCGATAGATCACCCCGGCCTCTGGATGGGCCTTGAGCAAGGCAGCATGGGCATCCAGCTTGGCCTGAACGCGCGGGTTGTTGGTGAGTTCTGCGGTCGAAACCGGCGGAATCGGATCGTCGATCTCCCATTCGAGCGGCGAGCGCCGGGCCGGGTCAGCGGCGAGCAGGTTTGACATAAGGGTGGTGCCGGTGCGCGGAATACCCATCACGAAAACCGGGCGTTCGATGGGCCGCTCGAGCAATTCGGGGTTTGCTTGCAGATATCCCCAGACCTTAAGGCGATCGCTGAGGTACTTGACGCAATCGCCGCGCACGCGCTCAATGCCGCTGTCCATGTAGAGCCCCGCGGCAATGCCGTCGTTGAAATCCTCGACGAAAATATCGAGGCCTTCACGATAAGAATCGCAATCGAAGGAAGTGACTCCGGTATCCTTGTGCGCTTGATCGATCAGCGCATTCGCATCCAGCGGCGTGGCCATGCTTGTTTTCCTCTATCCCGTTAGTCGCGTCTTGTTGCACGCAACTAACCCGTATGGCGGGCCGCTTGGCAATTGGCATCCTTTGCCTATTACAGCCAGACTATCGAAATCAGGCCAATACCTGTAGCCCCCGGGACTGGCGGTGGCGGAACTGGCTCGGGCTGGTGCCGACCGCGCGGCGAAATGCATAAGTAAAGCTCGAAGGCGAAGAGAAACCCATAGCGAACGCGACGGTCTTCACACTCTCGCCAGCGACCAGCAGCCGCTTGGCGCGCTCCATCCGCCGCGTTTCGACATAGTCGCCGATCGAGGAGCCACGGCTGACCTTGAAGCCGCGTGTCAGCTGGCGCACCGAGATGCTGCACAGCACGGCAAGCTCGCCAAGCGAAGGCGCGGCCGCATCCGCGCTCAGCCGCTCGTCGATCAACCGCAACCGCCAGCCGGCGAGGCCACCGGCCACCGGGCGTTCCTCGCGCTCCAGATAAAGCCGCGCCAATTCGATGGCGAGCTCGCCGCCCAGGTGCGTGAACATCGCCTCGGAGGCAAAGCCGGGATAGCGCACTTCCTCGGTCAGGCGGAATAACAGCGCGCGGATTTGGGCATTGGCGATGTCGAGCGTCGCGGCGATCTGGCTGTCGCTCCATTCCGGTGCATGGCCGACGATCGCCTCAATCGCCTCGGGTGCCATGCGGCAGACGATGGAGAGCTGGCGGCCGCTGTCACCGCGAAATTGCAGCTGCTCGCCGGGCGGCACCATGAAGATGTCGCCCAGTCTTTCGAACCGGTTCGGGCCCCAGCGTTTGCGATAGCAAGCGCGCGCATTGAGTGGGCGCGGGGTTAGGCACATGTTGATTTGATAGACCGGCTCGGCTGTCATCATCGTGTCGGTAGGCGCAGGGATGTCGAAGCGCACGAGGTGGGCCGAAAGCTCCGCCCCGGTCCATTCCGCGTCAACAGTCAGGCTCGGCGTGCGGGGCGGGGCGGGGGCGTTCATGCAATAAATTGTCCGTGATGACACGATATGGCCTGATTTCTATAGCGAGCGACCTTGCGGCGCAAGCGCCTTGCGCCAAGATCGCGCCGCGACAGCAGGCGTGCAAAATGACCTGCGCAGAATTTCAACCCGGGAAAATGGAGGATTGCATGGGCAAAGGCCTGTTCGATTGCACTGGCAAAGTCACGATGGTTACTGGCGGCAATGGCGGGATCGGCCTCGGCTTCGCCATGGGCGTTGCCAAGATGGGCGGCGACATTGCCGTTTGGGCGCGCAATCCCGAGAAGAACGCGGCGGCCAAAGCCGAACTGCTTGAAGCGGGCGCGGGCCGGGTTGAGACGTACATCGTCGACGTATCCTCCGAGCAGGCGATCATCGATGGCTATGACCAGTTGATGGCCGATTTCGGACGCGTTGACTGCGTGTTTGCCAATTCGGGCGCATCGCCGCGCTATGACTCGGTGTTTGATCTCCCCAGCGATCACTGGTTTGAATTCCAGAAGACCGCACTCCATGGCGCGTTTTTCACTTTGCGCGAAGGCGCTCGCCACATGAAAGCGCGGGCCGAGGCCGGCGAACCGGGAGGCAGCCTGGTCGCCTGTGGTTCGGGCTCGCTCTATCAGGGCCTGCCGGGCAAGATGGAATATGCCGCATCGAAGTGCGCGGTCGCCGGCGTGATCCGCTGCCTCGCGGTGGAGCTTGGTGAATATGGCATCCGCGCCAATGTTGTGGCCCCCGGGTTGATCATCACCCCGATGATGGGCCCCGATCCAGCCGGCGCTGAAGCCTGGCTTTCGGCACAGTATGCCCCACAGACCCCGGTGCGGCGTCTCGGCAAGCCCGAGGACTTCGAAGGCATCGGCGCCTATATGTGCTCGGATGCCAGTTCGTTCATTTCGGGCGAAACGATCTACATCGACGGCGGCTACAAGTGCCGCCCGTAAGGCGCATGAACACCAAGGGAGAGAGACAATGAAAGTCCTCAACATTCACGAAGTGAACGATCTGCGCCTCGATGATTACCAGCTGCCTGAGCGCAGCCCGAAGGACGTGGTCGTCAAGATGAAGGCGGTGGGCATTTGCGGCAGCGATCTGTCCTACGTCAAATGGGGCGGCATCATGCGCGAGCCCGGCGGCGTGACCCCGATCGGTCACGAAGGTGCGGGCGAAGTGCTCGAAGTCGGCAGTGAAGTGACGGGCATCAAGCCCGGCGACGCGGTGATCATCAATCCGATGAACACCCCCAGCAATGTTGGCAGCGGCGGGCCGGAAGGTGCATTTGTCACGCAATTGCTTGTGCGCGACGCGCGGCTCGGCGATTCCATCCTGCCGATACCTGAGGGTATTTCCTACGAAGTCGCCGCGCTGTGCGAGCCGCTCGCGGTGGCCATGCACGGGGTTAACCGCATGGAGGTCAAGCCCGGCGACAAGGTCGTGGTGTTCGGTTGCGGGCCGATTGGTCTGGGCATGGTGCTGTGGCTCGTCGATCGGGGAATTACCGATGTGGTCGCGCTCGATCTCGCACCCGAGCGCCGCGAACGCGCCATGGCATTGGGCGCTCGCGCCGCCTTCGATCCCACCAAGGTCGATCTCGCCGCCGAGCTCGGCAAGCTGCACGGCACCGAGATGTGCATGCATAAGCTGGCTGTGGGCACTGATGCCTACATCGACGCCGCCGGCGCGCCCTCGATCCTGCCGCAGGTCGTTGCCATGGCGAAGTATCATTCGCGCATGGTGATCACCGCCGCCTATCACCAGTCGCTCGAATTGCCGGCAGGCACGATGCTGACCAGCGAGATGACCATCACCACGGCGGTCGGCTATCCCACCGAGATGCCCGAAGTCATCGCTGCGATGCCGCGTCTGAAGGACAAGCTGGAGTCATTGATCAGCCACCGCGTGGCGTTTGAGGATGTGCTGGGTGGGTTCGAAATCGCTGCCACGCCCGGCTCGGCCAAAGTCATGGTCGTGATGGACGGGGCGGGCAAATGAGCGAGGACAAGCCTACGCCGCTTGCCAATCTCGTCCGCGCCGGCGACGCGCAGACCGAGGCGGTGGCAATCACGCCGTTCGTGTTTATGGCCCGTGATATTTCCAACGCCTACCTCGTCACCACTTCTGACGGCGACGTGCTGGTCAACACCGGCATGCCTGACGGAGCCGAACGCAGCCAGGCGTTGTTCGCCCCGCACCGCACCGGCCCCTTGCGCTATATCATCCTGACCCAAAGCCATGCCGACCACTACGGCGGTGTGCCGCTGTTTCGCGAGGCGGGCACGCAGATAGTTGGTGGCCCCGGTTTCAACGAGGCTCTGGCCGACATGAACGGGCTGCAGCCATTCTTCGGTAAACGCACGTTCAAGTTGTGGGGTCAGACGCTGAAGCGCGACACGCCGCCCAAGCCGGTGCCGGGGCCGGAGGAAGTCGCTCCTGATATTCTCGTCGAGGACCGGCTGACGCTGGAAGTCGGCAATCGCTCTTTCGAGCTGATTTCCGCCCCCGAGGGAGAGACGGTGGACAACATACTCGTCTGGATGCCGAAAGAGAAGATCGTCTTCACTGGCAATACTTTCGGACCGGTTTGGCTCTCCATGCCCTTCCTCAACACCTTGCGCGGCGACAAACCCAGGCTGGTGCGCACTTACCTCAAG
>CAXNKI010000206.1:0-4126 GCA_964202645.1 Alphaproteobacteria bacterium
ACCGCGGCAACCGGTGCGCCGATTGCTGGCGTGCCGACCAGCGCTGACTTGCCCAAGACGGTCAGGCAACCGGCAGCGAGTGCTATAGCCATCCCGGCCACAGCGAGGCGCAGATAAGGAAATTCCCCATCCGGGCGCAGCATTGCCAGAGCGCCCAGAGCGCTCGCGGCGCACAGACAGAGCAACGCCAGCCATTGCTCAGGCTGCGTCAACTGGAACCACAACGCGATTCCTGTGGCGAACCCCACCGCGATCCAGGGCGCGCGTTCGAAACCGGCGCGGTCAAGAAAATGCTCTGCTTGCAACGCTGCTGCGCGCAGGCCGCTGGACAAGCCGCGCAACCTTCGCCAAGGACCATGTTGCAGTGCAGCGCAAGCGGCCGGTGCGCGCGGTCCGGGGGGGATCGTGGCTGGATCGCTGGCCATGGCTGCATAGGACAGTAAGGGAGCAGTTATGGCAAGCGGGCCTGGAAATGACGGATCGGCGGCGGGCAGCCCCGGCGCAGTCACGCGCCCCGTCGTGACCCGCTTTGCCCCTTCACCCACCGGCTATCTGCACATCGGCGGCGCGCGCACCGCGCTGTTCAACTGGCTGTATGCCCGCCATCATGGCGGCAAGTATCTGCTGCGGATCGAAGATACCGACCGCGCCCGCTCGACCGATCAGGCGATCGCCGCGATCTACGACGGACTGGACTGGCTGGGCCTGGGCGGAGACGAGCCAGCGGTCATGCAGTTCGCGCGCTCTGGCCGCCATGCCGAAGTTGCGGCTGCTCTGCTTGCCGGCGGGCATGCCTATCGCTGCTACCTCACCTCCGAGGAACTCGCCGCGCGTCGCGCCGCCGCTCAGGCCGAGCGCCGCCCGTTCCGCATCGACAGCGAATGGCGCGATGCCGATCCTGCCAGTGCTCCTGCGGACACGCCCTTTGTCGTCCGGATAAAGGCGCCCAAGCTCGGCGAGACGGTCATCGCCGATCTCGTGCAGGGCCAAGTCACGGTCAACAACATCGAGCTCGACGATTTCGTGCTGCTGCGCTCGGACGGCACTCCGACCTATATGCTCGCAGTGGTTGTTGACGATCACGACATGGGCGTGACCCACATCATCCGCGGCGACGATCACCTCAACAACGCCTTTCGGCAACTCGCGATCATTCGCGCGATGGGGTGGGATGAGCCCGAATATGCCCATGTCCCGCTGATCCACGGCTCGGACGGAGCCAAGCTTTCCAAGCGCCACGGCGCGCTTGGGGTGGATGCCTATCGCGACGAGCTGGGCATCCTGCCGGAAGCGTTGTTCAACTATCTGCTGCGGCTTGGCTGGGGCCACGGCGACGATGAGTTCATTGCCCGCGAAAAGGCCATCGAATGGTTCGATATCGGCGATGTCGGCAAGAGCCCGGCGCGTTTCGATCTCGCCAAGCTGCTGAACCTCAATGGCCATTACATGCGCGAGGCCAGCGATACCGTGCTTGCTGATCTGATTGCACCGCGTTTGCCAGCGAATGCAGATCGCGCGCTGCTGGAGAAGGCCATGCCCGTGCTGAAGGTTCGTGCGCGCGATGCGCTCGAACTGGCGCAGGGAGCGGCATTTCTGTTCGCCAAGCGCCCGCTGTCGCTAGACGACAAAGCCCAGGCACTTTTGACCGACGAAGCGCGGGTTGTTCTTGCGCGGCTGAACCTTCATCTTGGCGCGGAAAACGACTGGACAAGTGAAGGGCTGGAAGCCAGTCTAAAGTCATTGGCGGAAGAGCTTGGGCTGGGGCTGGGCAAGCTTGCGCAACCCCTTAGGTCGGCGCTAACTGGACAGACAACCTCTCCAGGTATTTTCGATGTTTTGGTCCTGCTTGGGCGGGAAGAAAGTCTGGCGCGGATTGCCGATCAGTTAGCAAGAGCGACAGCGGATTAGGTTCGAAGGAGAAATTGCGGTGGGTTCAGAAGCAAAGTTGAGCGTGGGCGGTCAGGATTTGGCTTACCCAATCCTGTCGGGCAGCATCGGGCCGGACGTCGTCGACATCCGCAAGCTCTACGGCCAGACCGGCATGTTCACTTACGATCCCGGTTTCACCTCGACCGCAAGTTGTGAAAGCGCGATCACCTTCATCGACGGCGAAGAAGGCGTGCTGCTGCATCGCGGCTACCCGATCGGCCAACTCGCCGAACAGTCGAGCTTCATGGAAGTGTGCTATCTGCTGCTCAACGGCGAGCTTCCAGGCAAGGATGAGCTGTCCAGCTTCTCCTACACCATCAGACGCCACACCATGTTGCACGAGCAGCTGGCGACATTCTATCGCGGCTTCCGGCGCGATGCCCACCCGATGGCGATCATGTGCGGCGTGGTCGGGGCGCTTTCGGCGTTCTATCACGATTCGACCGACATCGCCGATCCCGAGCAGCGCAAGATCGCCAGCCACCGGTTGATCGCCAAGATGCCGACAATCGCGGCGATGGCCTACAAGTACTCGGTTGGCCAGCCGTTCATGTATCCGGATAACTCTCTGAGCTACACCGGCAATTTCATGAAGATGACCTTCGGCGTGCCGGCTGAGCCTTATGAACTCCACCCGGCGGTCGAAAAAGCGATGGACCGGATTTTCATCCTCCATGCCGATCACGAACAGAATGCCTCGACATCGACCGTGCGGCTTGCCGGTTCTTCGGGTGCCAATCCCTTTGCGTGCATAGCGGCGGGCATTGCCTGCCTGTGGGGCCCGGCGCATGGCGGCGCCAATGAAGCGGCGCTCAACATGCTGCATGAAATCGGCACGCCCGACCGCATTCCGCACTATATCGAACGCGCCAAGGACAAGAACGATCCGTTCCGCCTGATGGGCTTTGGCCACCGCGTCTACAAAAACTACGACCCGCGTGCGACGGTCATGCAGCAGACCGTACGTGAGGTGTTCGACGCGCTGAAGGTCACCGATCCAGTGTTCGAAACCGCGATGCGGCTTGAAGAGCTGGCCCTCAATGACCCCTATTTCATCGAGAAGAAGCTGTTCCCCAACGTGGATTTCTATTCAGGGATCATCTTGTCGGCGATCGGCTTCCCCACCACCATGTTCACCGTGCTGTTCGCGCTCGCGCGCACGGTTGGCTGGGTGGCGCAGTGGAACGAAATGATTTCCGATCCTTACCAGAAGATCGGCCGCCCCCGTCAGCTCTATACCGGTGCGCCGCAACGTGATTACGTGCCCGTGAGCAAGCGCTGAGCCACAAATCAAGCCCAAACGGGATTCTAGCGAACCCGTTTGGGCTGCGCTCGGCCGGAAGAAATTGGCCAAGTGAACTGGCACGATTCCACTATTATGAGCGGTTTCCCGGAATCGTCGGCAAACGGTAGCCACTCTTCGGTTTGGGCGGCGTCGGCATCGCGGCCGGCGCGGCGCGATCATTTTCAGGACCAGCAACCTGCGCGCCCTGATCGGTGGAACTATCAGCCGGCAGATCGAGAATGAAACGCGCGCCCTGGCCCGGTGCGCTTTCCACGGTAAGATCCCCGCCCATTTGGCGCGCCAGACGCCGCGAGATGAAGAGCCCCAGCCCGGAGCCACCGTCACCGCTGCGTCCAAGCCGTTCAAACTTTTCGAAGATACGCAGCTGATCGTCAGCGCCAATCCCAGCACCCTGATCCGCGACGATCACCCGCGCGCGGCTGCCTTCGCCTTCAATGCGCACCCAGACCTGCGAATTGGCCGGAGAATAGCGGATCGCATTGCCGATCAGGTTCAGCAGAACCTGCAAGACCCGGCGAAACTCCGCGATCGCAGGCAAGCTCTCGCCAGCTCGCGGCGGATCAACGACAATCCCGCGCTCGCGCGCACGCACGCCCAGTATGCCTGCGGCGCGCCGGGCGACATCGGCTAGATCGATATGATCGGGTGCAGTGCTGAAGTCTTCGGATTCGACCACTTCCAGATCGGCAAGATCGTCGAGCAGTGCCAGAAGATGCTGCCCGGCAGCGGCAATATCGGCGGCATAATCGGCATATTCGCCAGCGAGCGGCCCGGCCAACCGCGTGCGGATTGTTTCCGCATTGGCGATGATCCGGGCAATTGGCTGGCGCAGAGCCGGAGCGACATCGCGTCCGATCAAACCGCGCTTCGGCTGCGCTTCATCTTCTTCCC
>CAXNKI010000207.1:0-4119 GCA_964202645.1 Alphaproteobacteria bacterium
CAGTGCCTGCGCGATTGCCGACCGCTTCCTCAAAAACCGGATGCACGACATCGAACGCGTCGGCGATGCGTCGATCGTCAAGAACACCTACAGCCGCGTGCTGCGCGAATATTCGTTGCTGGGACTGCGGCTTGGCGGGATGCAGGAGCAGTATCGCCATGCGATCACGTTTGGTGATCTCAACACTGGCAACTGGATGGCAGACTTCATGAACTCCTACGCCTGGACCATCGCAGCGGGCAGCGAGGAAGTGCAGCGCAACATCATTGCCGAGCGCATGCTCGAAATGCAGCGCGAGCCGAAGGGGTGGACCACGTGATCGAGCTCAGCGAACTTCAGGATGCCGTCCAGAAGGCCTTCCCGGCCGACAAGCTGGCAACCCCGCGCGATGCCGCCTGGGGCCTGGTTGCCGAACAGGGCTGGCTGATGATCACCCTGCCCGAGGACCTGGGCGGACTTGGCCTTGGCCGCGAGGCAGCGGTTGCGATCCATTTCGAGCTCGGCCGCGTGCTTTCGACCGCGCCGCTGATCCCGGCGCTGCTGGCGCTGGAAGGCATTGGCGCAAGCACCAGTCTAGCCGATCAGGCCGGCTGGATCGAGCGCATTTGCGGCGGGGAATATGTGCCGCTCAACATGCTGCCGGGAACGGTCGAGGAATCCGGCGGCAAGCTTTCCGGGCGCCTCTCGGGCTTCTTCGAGGCCGACATGGCTGGGCATGTGCTCGCCGGGATTGCAGGCAAATACCTGCTGATCCCGACCGATGCTGCTGGGGTCACACTGAACAAGCGCACGCTCTGGGATGAGAGCCGCAATCTCTTCGACATCGAGCTTGACGGCTATGCAACCGATCCTGCGCTGCTGGTTGCTGAAGGTGAGGCCGCAAAGGCGCTGCACGACCGCATTTCCCCCCTCGCCCAACTCGCCATCGCGGCGGACTCGCTTGGCGGCGCCAATGCCGCGCTCGACATGACGGTCGAATACCTCAAGACCCGCCGCCAGTTCGACCGGCCGATCGCCATGTTCCAGGCGCTGAAGCACCGCTGCGCCGATCTCAAGACCCGCATTGCCGCCGCCGAGGCTTTGCTGTGGCAGCGTGCGGCCAATCTGGATGCCTCGATCACCGATCTCGGCGTGACCAAGGCACTCGCCAACGATTGCTATCTTGAGACCACCGAGGAAGCGATCCAGCTCCACGGCGGCATCGGCCTTACCCACGAACACAACTGCCACTTGTTCATGAAGCGCGCGATGCTCAATGCCCAGCTTTCCGGCGGCGGGGATCACTGGCGCGAGGCGGCGGGGAGGCAGGCATTGGCGCAATATGCCGCAGCCTAAAGCGTGATCCCCAGGCGGGCGGCCGCGAGTTCTTTGACGACTGACGCTTTGACTTTCTCGTTCCCCGTGATCGCGTAGTCCTCGTCGCGGAAGAACAGCACCTTGCGCGGCACCTTGAAACTGGCAACTTCGGCTTTGACGAAAGCCTGGATGTCGCTTTCCACCAGTACCGCGCCATCAACCGGCACCACACAGCTGACAACCATTTCGCCCAGCAGATCGTCGGGCACGCCTACAGTCTGGGTACGCTTGACCCCAGCGTAACGGACGATCACGTCATCGACCTCTAGCGGCGAGACATTGGCCCCGCCGGTCTTGATCATTTCGGTCATCCGGCCTTCCCAGAAGAAGCGCCCTTCGGCATCAATCCGTCCGCCATCGCCGGTGCAGAAGAAGCCCTCAGCGTCGAAACATTGCTCCGGCGCCTTGCCGAGGTAGCCCGACATCAGCGTCGGCCCCTTGATGCAGAATTCGCCGCGCTCGCCCAGCGGCACTGGCTGACCGGTCAGCGGATCGACGATCTTGATAGTGTTGCCCGGCAGCGCGAGGCCCATGCTACCGGCATAAAACTCGCCTTTGTCATTGGCCTCGAACGAAGTGCAGATCGTCATCGTCTCGGTGGTGCCGAACGACATCGGCACTTCCCAGTCGGTATCGACGCTGGGATGCTCCCAGATCATTTCCCCGCGCGGAATGTATTTCAGGCTCGAGAGCTCTGCCCCCGCCCAGCCCTGTGCCTCGCGCAGCCGCGCCCACTGGTGCGGGCGGCCGTTGATGAAGGCGATCTTTTCCTGCTCGATCAGCCGCAGCGCCTCCTCGGCATCGAACCAGCGCTGCAACACCACCGCGCCGCCGGTTGACAGTGCTGAGCCTACTACCATCGAGACATTGCCTGACCAGAAGAAGCCGTTCGACGTCCAGCTCCTCACCGGCTCCTTTATGCAGAACACACGCGGCCAGCGCCACCACTGGATGGCGAACGCGCGTTGCGAATGGGCAATGCCCTTGGGCAGGCTGGTGGTGCCCGAAGAGAAGAAAATGCCGCCCGGATCGGACGGACAAACCCCATCGGCACGGGCGAATACCTGTGCCTTGGTAATGCCCGCGCCGGTGGCCAGAAATGCCTCCCATTCTTCCAGCGGTACAAGGTCACGCAGATAAGGCAGGTTATCCGAAGACAATGTCTCACGCCCCTCGCCCACTATGCGCGGCTCGATCGCGTGCAGCATGGCCGCAAAGTCCTGCTTCAGGACTTGCCGCTCATAAAGCAGGACCGAAATTTGCGAGGCCCGCAGTAAATGTTCCAGCTCGCCGCGCGTCGAAAAGGTGCTCAGCGCCACCGGCATGCCGCCCACCAGCGCCGTGCCGAACAGCGCGGCGAGAAATTCGGGACGGTTGGTCATCAGGATGCCCACCCGCGTATCGCGCCCTGCCCCGCCAGCAATGAGCGCGCGGGCGAAGTCCGTCGCGCGGGCGAGCAGATCATTATAGGACCAGCTGACCCGCTGCCCATCCTGATGCAGCACGAGCGCCTCGCTCGGGCCATAACGCGCCACGACCTCGCGCAAGTATCCACCAATGGTCATAGCGCCAATGCCGGGCTCGTATTCAATGGGAATGCCGTGCGAGATTGAGGGCGAAGGTGTGCTCATCCAGGCGATGCTAGCCGCAGCCTGCCTGCTCGCAAACCGCTGGAGCGATGGCGACAAGAGGCCTAGGCTTCCCCGATGAGAATCGACCCCCTCGCCGTCTGGCTCAACACAATTGGCTACACCTCCACCCAACTCGCCGGTTTCGCCAGGCGGCTTGAGCAATGGGGCTATGGAACCTTGTGGATCAACGATGGCATGGGCAGCGATCCCATGGTGCTCGCCGCAAAGATCCTCGCCTCGACCGAGCGGCTGCAAGTCGCGCTTGGCGTCGCCAACATTCATTCGCGCGATGCGACGACGATGCTGGGCGGCCAGATGGGGCTTTGCGAGCAATGGGACGGGCGCTTCCTGCTCGGCGTGGGAGTGTCACATCCGTTCATCGTCGAAGGCATGCGCGGCGGCATTTATGGCAAGCCGCTTGCGTCCATGCGGGCGCAGCTGGAGGCAATGCGCGGCATTGACTATGCCGGCCCAAAGCCGGCGGAGAAGCCGCTGACAGTCATTGCCGCGCTCGGCCCGAAAATGCTCGAACTGGCGAAGGAACTGGCCGACGGTGCGCACCCGTTCGCCACCACTCCTGAACACACCGCGATGGCGCGCAAGATCCTCGGGCCGGGCAAGCTGTTGCTGGTCGAACAGAAAATCATGCTGGAGACCGACCCCGCGATTGCCCGCGCCGCGGGCAAAGGCCTGGCAACCGGGCTTGGCTCAATCCCCAACTATCGCCGCAATATGGAGCGAATGGGATTTGGCGAAGCAGACTTCACCGGTGAGGGCTCGGACCGCCTTGCTGACGCGCTGCTTGCCTGGGGCGATCTGGCCGCAATCCGCAAACGCATCGACGAGCACATGGCAGCGGGCGCTGATCAGGTTGCGGTGCAGGTCGTGCCCAGAGGCGGCGGGCTGATGGACGAGGCGGACGAGCGCGTTCTGGAGCTGCTTATCCAGCCTTGAGTGCGGCCATCTTATCCGGCTGGAGTATCGAGAAAATTCCGTCGGCGGATGCCAGCACTTTGCCATCCGCCTCAAACAGTCCGCGCACGAAGACCAGGCTGCGGGTCTTGCGCACAATCTCGGGATTACAGGTGGGCACCTCCAAGAACCGCCTGATTTCGGTGGCGTGAAGCAGTAG
>CAXNKI010000208.1:0-4116 GCA_964202645.1 Alphaproteobacteria bacterium
GCCCTCGACCAGCTGCCTGATGGCAATCAGCGCTTGCGCGGGCTGCATCTGGCGGACGGCAGCTTCCTCGAAGCGGATCATGTCGTGCTCGCGGTCGGCCATAGCGCGCGGCCGACATTTGAGATGCTGCACATGCGCGGCGTGCACATCGAAGCCAAGCCGTTTTCCATCGGCGTGCGCATCGAGCATCCGCAAAGCTGGATCGACAAGGCGCGTTTCGGCAACTGCGCCGGGCACACGGACCTCGGCCCCGCCGCCTACAGCCTGTCGCACCACTGCACCAATGGACGCACGGTTTACAGTTTCTGCATGTGCCCTGGTGGGCGTGTGGTCGCCGCCGCGTCGGAACCGGGCCACGTCGTCACCAACGGTATGAGCCAATATTCGCGCGCCGAATTCAACGCCAATTCCGGCCTCGTCGTCGCCATTGATCCCGCGCGCGACTATCCCGGCGGGCCGCTCGCAGGCATCGCGTTTCAGCGCCACTGGGAGGCGCTGGCTTATCAGGCAGGCGGCAGCAATTATGCCGCGCCGGGGCAGAAGGTCGGCGATTTTCTCGCCGGGCGGGCATCCACCGCGCTCGGCGCTGTAACTCCAAGCTACAAGCCCGGCGTGACCATGACCGACCTTGCGCTGTGCCTGCCCGATTATGCCATCGAGGCGATGCGTGAGGCGCTGCCGGTGTTTGGCCGCAAGCTGGCGCGCTATGACGATCCCGATGTGGTGATGACCGGCGTGGAAACCCGCACCTCTTCGCCGGTGCGGATCACGCGGGGGCCTGATTTCCAGAGCCTCAACACCCAGCGCCTGTTCCCCGCCGGAGAAGGCGCGGGCTATGCCGGCGGAATTCTCTCCGCCGCCATCGACGGGATCAAGGTTGCCGAGGCGGTCGCGCAAAGCATCCTTTCCGCGTGACCTACGATGCCATCGTGCTCGGCGCCGGTGCTGCTGGCATGATGTGCGCGATGACCGCGGCGCAACGCGGGAAGCGCGTGTTGCTGGTGGATCATGCGGACGCGCCGGGCAAAAAAATCCTGATCTCGGGCGGCGGGCGCTGCAATTTCACCAATCTGGGCACCGCTGCCGACCGGTTCCTCTCGGATAACCCGCATTTCGCCAAGTCGGCGCTGGGGCGATACACGCCGGCGGACTTTATCGCGCTGGTCGAGCGCCACGGCATTGCCTGGCACGAAAAAACGCTCGGCCAACTGTTCTGCGATGGCTCCGCCCGCCAGATCGTCGACATGCTGACAGGAGAATGCCAGGCGGCTGGAGTCACCCTGGCGCTTGGCCATTCGGTCAGCGCGGTTGGCCACGCCGATGGCCGGTTTCATGTCACAATAAACAGCGGGGAATTCCAGACTCCGGCGCTGGTCCTCGCCACCGGCGGGCCCTCGATCCCCAAGATGGGCGCGACCGGCTTTGCCTATGACATGGCGCGCCAGTTCGGCCTCTCGGTGGTCCAGCCACGCCCGGCACTGGTGCCGTTCACGCTCGGCCCGGATGATGCCCTGTTCAGCGAACTCGCCGGCGTCTCTGCCGATGTCGAGGTGCGCTGGAACAAGACGCGCTTCCGCGAAGCCGCGCTGTTCACCCACCGAGGCCTCTCCGGCCCGGCGATGCTGCAGATCAGCTCTTACTGGCAGCACCGCACGGCAATTTCGGTCAATTTTCTGCCCGATTTGCTGCCCGACTGGCTACTCGCCGAAAAGCGGGCACGGCCGCGCATCACCGCGCGCCGGGCACTCGGCGAACGCCTGCCCGAGCGGCTGGCCGACGCACTGCTGGGCCGCTTGGCGCTGGCAGGCGAACTCGGCGTGATGACCGACAAAGCCTTGCGCAGCGCACAGGCCCAGTTGGCGGACTGGCCATTCACCCCGAGCGGCACCGAAGGCTTCGCCAAGGCAGAAGTAACTGCGGGCGGTATCTCCACCGCCGATCTCTCGTCGCAAACTATGGTGGCCCGCCGCGTTCCCGGCCTCTATGCCATTGGCGAGGCGGTCGATGTCACCGGCTGGCTCGGCGGCTACAATTTCCAGTGGGCATGGGCGAGCGGCTGGGCGGCGGGACAGGCTATTTAGGCCCTCCCCACAAACGGATATTTCGCCTGCGCCCAATAGCCGCCCGGCACCGCCTCGGGCACGCCATAGTTTTCGGGCCAGCGTCCCTTGGGCAGGAAAAACGTTCCGAACAATTTGTCGAGCACCGGCAGGTGGATCGCGAAGTTCACGTCGACAGCTTCCTCCTCCAGCCCATGGTGCCAGTGATGGAAGCGCGGCGTCGCGATCCAGTGGCCCAGCCGGTCAAAGTCACCGGCAAGGTTGGCGTGGAGCAGCGAGGAATAGATATAGACGAAGCCGATATAGGCCTGCAGCACCGAAGGCGCGAAGCCCAGCGTGAACAGCGGCAGCGAGGTTACCGCCCGCAGCAGCACAACCTCGACGAAATGCATCCGCGCGCCCGCCAGCCAGTCCATCGCTTTCGCTGAATGATGCACCGCGTGGAAACCCCAGAGGAACGGCACTTTGTGGAACAGGCGGTGATACCAGTACTGGAACAAGTCCGAGAGGATCACGGCAACGACGAACTGCGCCACCCAGGGAAGGCCTGCGACCCATGAGCGGAAGTCGTCCCAGCTGTTGGTATGGGCATTGACGATTGCCTGCGGGGCAAGCGCGAGAAAGGCAAAGCCCTGCACCATCATCGTACTTACCAGATAGTAGAACAGGTCTTCACGCCATTCGAAGCGGAACAGGCGCTGATCATCGCGGTGCGGCCAGATTCGCTCGATGGGGGCAAACATGAAACCTGTCGCCAGCAGATTGACGATGAAGAAGTCGAGGCCGAAGAAAATGCCCCAGCTTGCTGTCTCCGCCGGTTGGACATTCGCACCGCCCATCAGCGCGGCGACAATCGCAATCACAAGCGCAGTCGCCCCCAGGGCTTTGCGCGGTCGCAGCAGCAGACTGAGCAGCGCCAGCGCATAGGCCGCGAGCAGAAACCCGTGGACCAGCGCGCGAAAGCCGCTCCATTGTTTGACCACCTGCAATTCAGGCGTTGCAAACCATTCGGGATAGCGCAGCGCCACCACCAGTCCGAAGCCGCAGATCGCGAACAACAGCGCAAAAAAGCCCGAAAACCAGCCTGATCCGAAACCGCGCACTTCAATCGGCGCGGTCAGATCGCGCTCCAGTCGCTCGAAAAACCGAACCAGCATAGCCACGCCCCCGCCTGAATATCTGGCGAGACACTATGACAAACGGACCGTCTTGGCGAGACAGCGCCGACCGGGCAGCTGATTTACCTGGCAGGCAGACTTCTCAGCGGCGGGGTAATTCCAGAAAGATCGGGTTCGAATAGAACCACAGATCGTCCCATGCCGATTGCCCTTCGGCATCTGGCGCTGGCTCAAGCTCGGCTGTGTTGGTGCCGCGCAAGCGGATGTATTGCGGGCCCCGTGTGGCATCGAGCTCGTACTCGATCTCCTTGAAGCCGCCCCGCTCCTGCCAGTTGGCGGCCGTGAAGCGGGCAACGACACTGGTTCCCGGGTTGGAATCGAGGCTGCGGTTGGCGGACTTGCCAGTGATTGGTCCGGCGATCAGATCAACCCGCGCGACTGCCGGATTCTGGCCATGATGATTGAGCGTTTCGGGATCGCGGAAGCGGATGGTCAGCTTGATTCGCTCGCCGCGCTTCACCGCCAGTGCCCCGCCGATCATCGCCTGCTGCCCGCTGGCCGGCGATTGCGCGGTAAAATCGAGACTGTCGATGAGATCGCCGGTGACGACAAAGACCCTGCCTGCGCGCAGGCCAGCGATGATATCGGCGGGCGCCTTGCGGGCATGGACATAGGTTTTCGAATATTCGCCGGGCCAGAAATCGATCCCGCCATCGCTCCAGTGGACATGCGAATCCGAGGTCGCGGTGATCCACCAGCGCCTGCCCTCGCCGAGCATCGAATCCCAGAAACCGCCGAGCCGCGCGGTCATCTGGTCGAAGCCGCCCATCGTGGGATATTGGCCATAGGCTCCGCGCGGTCGCTTGCTGCCCAGAAAGCTGCTGTAGATATTCGCGCCGACCCCAGGGCGCATTTCGGCTGATGCCTGATGCCCCGGC
>CAXNKI010000209.1:0-4108 GCA_964202645.1 Alphaproteobacteria bacterium
TGCATCTTCTGGTCGACAGCACCGGCATAAAGATGATGGGTGAAGGCGAGTGGAAGACCCGCAAACATGGCGCGTCCTATCGTCGCCAGTGGAGCAAGGTCCACATCGGGATTGACGCGGAAACGCTCGATATTCGGGCCATCGAAGTCACGACCAACTCCGTTGGTGATGCGCCTGTGCTCCCCGATCTGTTGGCGCAAATCCCGGAGGATGAGCAAATCAGCCATGTCAGTGGGGACGGCGCATACGACACCAGGAAGTGCCATGCCGCAATCGCTGCGCGCGGTGCTCATGCGGTCATTCCGGTCCGCTGCAACGGGCGACCCTGGAAAGAGGATGGCCCCGGCGCGGCTGCCCGCAATGAAACGCTTCGTGCGATCAAAAGGCTTGGACGCACCATCTGGAAAAAATGGAGCGGTTATCACCGCCGCAGCCTCGTTGAAACGAAAATGCACTGCTTCAAGCTGCTCGGTCAGCGCGTCATGGCGCGCACCTTCGATCGTCAGATAACCGAGCTCAAAGTCCGTGCCGCAATCCTCAATCGCTTCTCGCAAATCGGCACACCAAATACCGTCCATGTCGCATAATACTCCCAAATAAAGCCTGCATTAGGCCTGTCCGGAGTTGTGCAACAAAGCCGGTGCACGACCTAAATTACCGACGGGGCATGGTTGCTGTAAAAGGGGCAAATGGGCAAGCCAGCTAACCCGTTTCGGTGTTTCAATTCTTCGCCTGCGGTGATCCGCACGGCGGTGATGCTGTATATTCGATACCCGCTATCGCTACGGAACGTCGAGGATCTGTTGTTCGACCGCGGAATTGACGTCTGCTATGAGACGGTACGGTTTTGGTGGAACCGGTTTGGGCCGATGTTTGCGGCTGAAATCCGGCGGCGGCGCGTTTCGCGTATGCGGGGTTTTCGACACTGGCGCTGGCATCTGGACGAGGTGTTTGTGAAGATCAACGGCGAGCGGCATTATCTGTGGCGGGCGGTGGATCACGAAGGCGAGATCCTGGAGTCCTATGTCACCAGGAAACGGAATAAATCTGCGGCTTTGGAGTTCATGAAGAAGGCGCTGAAGCGGCACGGCCGGGCCGAAACCATCGTCACGGATGGACTGCGATCCTACCCGGCAGCGATGCGAATACTCGGTAATCTGGGCAGGCGGGAGATGGGACGGTGGCTCAACAATCGCGCTGAAAATTCCCATCTTCCGTTCCGCCGCCGAGAGCGGGCGATGCTGCGATTTCGACGGATGAAGACGTTGCAAAAGTTCGTCTCGGTCCACGCCAGTTTTCACAACCACTTCAACCAGGAACGCCATCTCGTCGATCGTCAAACGTACAAGCTGCGACGCTCAGCCGCCCTGGCCGAGTGGCAGTCGCTCGCCGCCTGAAATCCGCGTCTTTGGCCCCAGTCGCGCCAACCGGAGACGAGTTGCGATTGGACTGACAGCACCTACTGCTATGCTTGATGAACTTTTGAATCGGGCTCTGAGACGTAACCGCCCGGTTGTTACCGCGGCGATTTTGTTTTAAAAAGTTCTACGACTTCTGAATCGGCGCTGAGAAGGACAAGCCAATGGCAGAGCGGACTATCCGGCGGGCCCGTGAGCAGCTGCGCAGCGCGGCGCGTCTCGCGTTGGCACCCAGCATGGGCTTTTTGCTCGCCATGGGCTTTGCTGCGCCAACACTCGGAGCCGCGCCTGCAAGCCTGCCGGACCTAAAGACGTTCGCCGAAGAGGCCTGCACCGCCGTGCCCGCGAAAGATGGCGCCGCAGCCGGTGCCATCCTCTCATTGCGCTGCGCCGACACCGATTCCGGACAGATCTTGCGTTTCACCGCTTTGGGCGCACAGGCGCAGCTTGCCGCCGCGTTCGCAGCGCATCAGGCCGCCGTCACGGCGCAAGCCTCGTTGGCCTGCCGGCCCGCCGTGCCGCTTCAGCTTCAGCAATGGACCGGGCCCGACCTGCTCGCGATGGCCTGCCGCAGCGGCGCTGACGGCTGGCCGCATATCATCGTGGGCGCCGTCCGCGATAAACAATTGTACATGGCCCATGGCCCGGCTGGCGCGGCGCCCGCGCTCGTGGCGCTGGTCGGCGGCGTGGCACCGCCCCAGACCATCAATGCACAGGTGCAGGCGCTTTGGGACGGTCCGGTCGCGCTCGGCAATGTCGCTGACCAGGCCCAGATACGCCGACTTTGGACCCATGGCCGGTTTGCCGCGGCGCGTTTCGAATATGGCACCGCCGAGCGCCTGTTCAGCCAGGCCCGCGAGATGCAGGTGCGGCTTGTCGGCGAAGGGTCGCCGGGCAGTATCGCGATCTTGATGGACCTGGCGCTCGCCACAGCGCTTGGTGGCCGGGCGGAGGAGGCGGAAGCCCTGCTGGCAAAGGCTGCCGGCGTGATCGCCCAATCGCCGCGTCCGGCGGACCGGGCACGGCTGGCCAATTATCAAGGCCAGCTGGCGGCGCTGCGCGGCGATTTCGACCTTGCCGCAAATGAAGCCGGGTCAGCCGTCGCGCAGTGGCGCCAGTTGGTGGACACCAAGTCCGCTGCCAGCCTGTCCGGAGAGACGCTGGCCGACCGGACGCTTGCCAGCGCCGAACTGGCGATGTCGCTCAACCTCGAGGCATCGGTCATGTTGCGCGGCGGCGACGCTGCCAGCGCGGCTGTCCGGGCGAGCGAGGCGCTGGTGGCAATCGGCTTGGCGCAGGCTGCACCGATGTGGTGGCGAGCCGATATCCTGGCCACGCTGGGCGAAGCTACGGCTCGGCTCGGCCGCCTCGCCGCAGCAGAGAAATACCTCCAGACCGCGCTTCGCATCCGCACATCGGTGTTCGGCGAGGGCGCTGGCACGTTGCGCCTGTGGATGGCGCAGGGTCGCAGCTACCAGGCCGACGGCATGTCGACCAACGCCATCATCGCCTATCGCAAGGCCGTGGCACTGGCCGCTGCCTTGCCGCGGGAAAGCACGCCCCTGTCCGACGAGGACCTGATCCCGTTCGTCCAGACTATCCATGATCTGCAACTGACAATCACGGAAGCGCGCGACCGGCAGGGCCTGCTGGCCGAGGCGTTCGCCGCGTTCCAGCTGTCACGCTCGCCCGATCTCGAACGCACGAATGCCCTGGTGATGGCACAGGTCGTGCAGCAGACGCCGGGGCTGCCGCCGTTGCTGGAAAAGGTTGACGAGGCCACATCCGTGCAATCGGAACTGCGCGCGGCGGTTGCGCTGGAACAAGGCGGCCAGCCAGACACGGCAAGCGCATCACGGGTGCGCGGCCTTCAGGCAAGCCTGGCGGTGAGCGAGCAGAGTCTCGCTGCGCTGCGCGGCGATCTGGGCAAACAATTCCCGCAATTCCGCACGCTCATGCAGCAGGGCATTTACAGCCTCGACGCCGTCCGCGCCCGCCTCACGGCGGACGAGGCGCTGGCCATGTTCCTGGTTGGCCGCGACCAGTCTTTCCTGCTGCTGGTGCGGCGCGATGGGCTGACGCTGTCCCCGGTGGCGGCTGGACGAGCCGCCCTTGCAGATTCCGTGCGTCGCCTGCGACGAGGCCTGGAGATCGAGGGCCGCTCGGTCAGCGAATTCGACCTTGCTGCGGCCCATGACCTTTACACGGAGATATTCGGGGAGGCGCAGTCGGCGCTGCGCAACATCAAGCGCCTGGCAATCGTGCCGGCCGGCCCCCTGTCCGGTCTGCCCTTCGGCGTCCTTATCGAAGCGCCTGGCCAGCCGGGGAAATACCGGGACGCGCGCTGGCTCGCCGCGAGCAAGGCCATCAGCTATGCACCCACATTGGCCAGCTTCATGAGCCTGCGCAGCACACGCCCGGCGCGCCAGGCCCCAAAGCTGATGCTGGCGGTCGCCAACCCGGTGCTGACCGGCTCCCCGAACAACGCCGCTTCGCTGACACGGGCCTTTGCCGCGTGCCGCACCGCCGAGCCGGCCGATCCGGCATTGCTCCGCAATCTGATGCCGTTGCCGGAAACCGAGCGCGAGGTAAAGGCCGTCGCCGCTGCGATCGGCGCCGCCGATGCGGTTGTGCTCGCGGGCGCCGACGCAAGCGAACCTTCGCTGCGCGGGCAATCTCTTGATGATTAT
>CAXNKI010000210.1:0-4101 GCA_964202645.1 Alphaproteobacteria bacterium
CAAAATCAGCAACCAGTTCTCGATAACGGCCGGCATCCGCAACACCTGGGAATATGCAAATGTCTCTGCCAATAACGTGCGCATCGTGCCGACGGCCAGCGGCGTTCCGGCATCGGTGGTATGCTCGCGCGCAGTCACACCTTCGCCCAACCCCGGGCTGGGACTGATCAATAATCCGGCCTGCACCCGCTCATTCACAGCTGAGTCCAACCGGCCGACCTGGTTGCTCGGTCTTGACTATAAGCCGAGCGAGGATTGGCTGATCTATGCCAAGTATGCTCGCGGCTATCGCGGCGGCGGAGTCAACGAGGCCAACTTCGGCGTTGAGAGCTGGAATCCCGAAAAGCTGAATACCTATGAGATTGGCGTCAAGGCCAGCTTCAATGGCGCTGTATCGGGCAATTTCAACATTGCCGGCTTCTGGAACGATTTCACCGACCAGCAAGCTACAGTGAGCATTCCTGCCTGCACTAATGCACCGACCTGCGCGCCGACCGGCATCAATGGCATCCAGAACGTTGGCAAGTCACGCATCAAGGGCGTGGAAATCGATGCCACGGTCAATCTGTTCAGGGATCTGCGCCTCGATTTCGGCTATGCCTATCTCGACGCGGTCGTGACCGGCGGGAGCGTTCCTTTCTGCGACAGCACCCGTTTCCTCTGCGCGCAGGCGGCCTTCCTGACCGCTGGATCACAACTGCTGTTTGCACCGAAAAACCGCTTCACCATGTCTGCCAGCTATGCGCTGCCGGTGGACGAGAGCGTGGGCAAGATCTCGATTGGCGCAACTTTCGTTTATACCGATAAGCAATTCCAGACCCGGGGCAACGCGGCCGCCTTCGCCGCCGGTGTGCTGCAGGAGGATTATGGTCTTTTGCCTTCGACCAGCCTGCTCAATCTCAACCTGAACTGGAAGAGTGTCGCGGGTAGTCCGGTTGATCTTTCCGTCTACGCCACGAACATTACCGGCGAGAAATACCGGGTTGCCTCGGCAGGCGGGCTTGCATCGACCGGCGGCGAATTCATCCTTGTAGGCGAGCCGCGCATGTATGGTGTCCGGCTGAAGTACAATTTCGGCAGGTAAACACAAAAAAGCCCGGCAGTGCCATTTGGCGCTGCCGGGCTTTTTGCGTTTGAAGTCCGGGTTGCGGGTCAGGCTACTTCACGAAAAACTTCGCCGATTTTCTTGCCATCCTCGAAATAGCCGAGGCCATAGTCGCCTTTGATCGTCGTGCGGATCGTGTGGCGCTCATACTTGGGGTCGCAGCCTTCGACTGCGTGGACCATGCGCGTGTTGTCCCAGATCACCATGTCGGTGGGTGACCAGTTGTGCCAGTAGGCGCACTCGGTCTTGCCCAGGCGGTTGACCTCGTGGAACACGGCATCGACCAGTGCGTCGCCCTCGGGGTCCTCGTGATGCTCAAGCCCGACTGCCATCCAGGGGGCAGCATGCAACACCTTTTCGCCGCTCTCGCGCGTCCAGACCGCCGGATGCATCGCGCGCGGGAAGATCGCGACTTCCTTGAGTAGCTCTTTGGTGATTGGCGGGTCATCGCCGATAACTTTGAAGTTCACCCCCAGGCGCATTTTTGAAAGGCGGGTGTCGAGCGTATAGACGATGTTCTTGCCCTCGATCCGGTCGCGAAGGTCCTTGGGGAAGTGTTTGTAGACCTGGATTCCGTCCATGAAGCCCGTCCGCCCGCGTTCAGGCGTGGCAACCGGCGAACGCAGCACACCGGCGTAGTTGAGCTCGTCATTGTAGCAATGATCGAAATGCCACGGAGAATAGCGGGTGAGTTTGACCCCGTCGACCTCGACGAAGCCGCCGGCATAGGCATCAAGATCTGAATCGGGCACGTAATGCATGTCGATGACGCCCACGGCATCATCACCGGTTTCATCATCGCGCGGGGTCGCCTTGGTCGGATGATCCTTGAGTGGGCCGAAGACCTTGCTGAGCGCAATCTGCATCTTGGCCGTCGGCTCCATGTTCTTGAAGACAATCAGGCCGCGCTCGCGAAACAGCTTGCGGAGCTGCTCGCGCACGCCCTCATCGGCAAGGCTGTCCCAGTTGACCCCATCGACTGTCGATCCGAACGACAGTTTCGGATCCAGATCAGTGACTTGAATTTCAGCCATCGCTTCCTCCATCATGTGCCTCGTTCGCGAGGCGGCTCTTGCTTTGTTTAGTTGGCTCTTCCCGCGATCAGACCTGAGAGGTTTTCGCTGAAAACCTTGCGGACATCGGCATCGGAGAAGTTCGTGAACTCCTTGAGATAGTCAAGCGGTTCGGCGAGCCCTTCGGGATGCGGAAAATCGCTGCCGAACAGGATGCGTTCGGCCGGCATCAGCGTTGCGAGTTCGTCCATGTCGTCCTCGTAAGCGGGTGCGACGAAGAAATGCTTCTGGAACAGGTCGCGCGGGTGCTGCCTGAAAGAGCGGGGCATCTGTCCGAAGCACCGATCAAAACGGCGAAACAAGGGCGCAATCCAGTCCGCATTGTTCTCGACACAAACCACGCGAAGATCCGGATTTCGCTCCAGCGCGCCATGCGACACCAGCGAGGAGACCATGTCGGAAATCGGGCGGCCGAGATAGTCGATCATCACGCTGAATGCGTCGCGCTCGAACGGCAGGAATTCGCCGCTGCCAGCCGTCCACCACTGGTTGATCTCGTCATAGCCCGAATCCGATGAATGCAGGCAAACGAATACACGCGCTTCGGCGCAGCGGGCCCAGAACGGATCGAATTCCGCCGAACCGGGCGAACGCCCGCCCCGCAGGCCCGCGACTGGTCCGGGCCGGATACCGACACAGCGTGCGCCGGCCTTTATCACCATCTCTAGTTGGGAAACCGCATCGGCGACATCGGTGAGGCTGATCATTGGCACCGAGAAAATCCGGTTCTCGTGGGCAAGTCCGCAGTCTTCGATGAGCCAGGTGTTGTAGGAGCGTAAAAGCGCTGAGATCACTTCCGGCCTCTTGTCAAAGCGCGCTTCGACGACCGAAACCAGGGTTGGGAACAGCAGCGTCGCGTGGATACCTTGCTGATCAAGAGCCTGAAGCCGGCCTGCGGAGCCCCGCCATTCGGGCTGCGGCGCGACCGGCCGTCCGGACAGCTCGCGCATAGTCAGCCCTTCGGTGTTTTGCGCACGGTACCACGTCTCGTGGGTTCCGGGCGCCGCGACCACAGCGAATGTCGGGTTGGGAATATAATCCGACAGCTGGCCGTTGATGACCAGCTTCGTGCGTCCCTTTACATCGGCAAAATAGAATTCCCGCTCAAACGCCTTGGGGAGATGGCGCAGCAAAGATTCAGGGCCTTCATAGAGGTGCTGGTCGGCATCGTAGACCGGATAGGGCAAAGTGGTCATGATTGGTCGTCTCGCGATTTCAGACGAAACAGAGCCATATAATTGATAGAGTGTCAACTGGCGCCGCGCAGCCCCTGACCACGGAACTTTCGTGCTGGCAACGCACCTGAAACTTGATAGAAGGTCAATTATTATGGTGGCATGGACCAGGCGAAAAGCTGGCCGCGCCCGAATGGATCGAGAGGACTGGCCTTGGCAGAACAGGATGGCAGCAAACCGGACGTCGATTTTGACGAGCTGAACCGCAGATACGCAGAGGAGCGCGCCAAGCGCTTGCGCGATGAAGCGATCGGTCAGTATCAGGCGATGACTGGCAAGTTCAGCGCCTATGCGCGTGATCCCCATGCCGATGGCGAATTCACCCGCGATTCCGTCAGGCGCGATTGCGATGTGCTGGTGATCGGCGGGGGCTTCGGCGGATTGCTTTCCGGGGTGCGCCTGCGCGAGGCCGGGGTCGCGGATATTGTCTTCGTCGACAAGGCAGGCGATTTCGGCGGGACCTGGTATTGGAACCGCTATCCCGGCATTCGCTGCGACATCGAATCCTATATCTATGTGCCGCTGCTCGAAGAGACCGGGTTCATGCCCAGCGAGAAATACGCCAAGGGCGCGGAGATATTCGAACAATGCCAGCGGATTGCCCGGCAATGGGACCTTTATCAGGGCGCGCTGTTTCAGACAGCGGTCAAGGGTCTGGTCTGGAACGCGGAGCGCCAGCGCTGGATCG
>CAXNKI010000211.1:0-4079 GCA_964202645.1 Alphaproteobacteria bacterium
AATGAGGCTTCCGATAAATGCATCTGTCCTTAGATTGAGCAGGGCCCCCCATTCGCCACTGAATGCCCGCCACGGTGCAATCATCATCGTCGCTGCGATCTAACCGACGGTTGATTGCTGACGCGATTCCGCGCAGGACGCAGACAGCATCAATTTATCCGTGGGCTAAACAGAGCCGCACGGTGTTCGAGAGGGAAAGTCCGCAATGGCGACCAAAGTTATGCAAGGCGTGCGTGTTCTGGAAGTGGCGCAGTTTACTTTCACTCCTGCTGCCGGCGCAATCCTGGCGGACTGGGGCGCCGATGTGATCAAGATCGAACATCCAGTACGCGGCGATACCCAGCGCGGATTTCTGAACATGGGCGGCGTAAAGCTCGATCCGCTGCGCCATACGCTGATCGAACACCCAAACCGCGGCAAACGCAGCGTCGGCATCGACCTGGCCACGCCTGAAGGTCAGGAAGTACTCTATGAGCTGGCCAAGCAGTCGGATGTGTTCCTGACCAACTATCTTCCGCAGGTACGCCAGAAGAACAAGTTCGATGTGGAGCATATACGCGCTGTCAATCCGAGCATCATTTACGCGCGCGGCTCGGCGCTCGGCAACAAAGGCCCGGAGCGCGAGATCGGCGGCTTTGATGGCACCTGCTTCTGGTCACGCAGCGGCATCGCCCATGCCATGTCCCCGGCCGAGCTCGATGGCCCGCTGGGCCAGGGCATGCCCGCTTTCGGCGATTCGATCGGCGGCATGTTCATCGCCGGCGGAATTTCCGCAGCGTTGTTTCACCGCGAACGGACCGGCGAGGCTACGGAAATGGATGTCTCGCTGCTGTCCACTGCATGGTGGGCTTCAGGCGCGCTGATTTCCCAGGTAATGGAAACCGACCAGTATTCGCCCAATGCCATGCCGCGTTCAGGCGGGGTCAGCGTCAATCCGTTCATGGGCAATTTCCGCACCTCGGACGGCGGCTGGATCAACCTGTGCGTCCTCAGCCCGTCAAATGTCATCCGCGATACCTTCGACCATCTCGGCCTGCCTGAAATGGCGGATGACCCGCGCTTTTCCGAACCGCTCAAGCTGTTTGAGAACGCCGCCATCGCCAGCGGCTACATCGTTGACGCCTTCTCGAAGAAGCCGTTCGAATACTGGCGCCAGCATCTTAAGACGATGAAGGGCCAATGGGCCCCGATCCAGACCATGCGCGACCTGCTTACCGACGACCAGACCGTGGCAAACGACATGATCATCGAAGTCGAAGGCGCAGACGGCGGCAAGCCGCTCCGTCTGGTGCGTGGGCCGGTGCAATGGAACGGCGAGCCGCTGGAAACCACCCGTGCGCCCCAGGCCAGCGAGCATACCGAGATCGTGCTGATGGAAATGGGCATCGAATGGGACCGGATCGAGCAACTAAAGGCCGCAGGCGCCATCGCTTGATTCATTTACCAGAGCGCCGCGCATGACACAGGTTATGGAAGGAATCAGGGTCCTCGAAGTCGCCCAGTTCGTCTTCGTGCCCTGTACTGGCGCGGTGCTCGCCGAATGGGGCGCGGATGTCATCAAGGTGGAGCATCCTCTGCGTGGCGATGCCCAGCGCGGCATGCGCACCATTGCCGGAGTGACCTTTGATCCGGTCGCCAACCCAATGATCCAGCATCCCAACAAGGGCAAACGCAGCATCGGCATCGACATTGCAACCCCGGAAGGTCGCGATCTCATCTACGAACTGGCGAAGAATGCCGATGTTTTTCTCACAAATTACCTTCCATCAGTCCGCCAGAAGCTTGAAATTGATGTTGAACATATCCGCAAGGTCAATCCGCAGATTGTCTATGCCCGCGGCAGTGGTTTTGGCGACAAAGGGCCCGACCGCGACCGGGGCGGCTTCGATGCCACCGCCTTTTACATCCACAGCGGCGTTGCCCATGCGCTGACCCCTGAGGAATTCGATGTGCCACTGACTATGGGCATCGGAGGAATGGGCGATTCGCAGGCCGGCATGTATCTTGCCGGCGGCATTGCGGCGGCGCTGCTGAAGCGCGAACGCACCGGCGAGACGAGCGAAGTCGACGTTTCCCTGCTCTCCACTGCGATGTGGATGTCGGGCCAGGTAATAGCCCCGTTTCTGCATGGCGGATCGCAAATGCGGGTTGGTCTGCCCAAAGCGGGCGGCGCGGCGGTCAACCCGCTGATCGGCCATTTCATGACCCGCGACGGGCGGGTCATCAGCCTGTTCGTTATGGTTCCCGATCCTTATATCCGCGACACCTTTCAGCACCTCGGCTTGCCAGAGGCGGCTGATGATCCGCGCTTCGCCACTGGCCTGAAACTCATGGAAAACAGCGCCGCGGCCAGTGCGCTGATCGAAGCAGCTTTTGCATCGCAATCCTTCGATTACTGGCGCGAGCATCTCAAGACAATGAAAGGTCAATGGGCTGCAGTGCAGACTTTCATGGACCTGGCCGACGACCCACAGGCCCTGGCCAACGATGCCTTCTACACGGTCGATCCGATCGATGGTTCTGCTCCGGTCAAAGTGGTCCGCAGCCCGGTTCAGTTTGACCATGAACCTGTTACGCTACAGCGCGCGCCAGAGGCAGGGGAGCACACCGAAACACTGCTGCTTGAGCTTGGCCTTGATTGGGAGCGGATCGAGCGCCTAAAGGCCGCCGGCACGATAACTTGAAACACCACGTCACAAGGAACTTTTGAATCATGAAACCCGGCACCCGTCTGAAGAGCGCTGCTTGCGACACCGAAGTCATGGTGATCCGTTGCGGCACCGGTACAATTGAGTGCGGCGGCGCCGCGATGGCTGAGGCGAAGCCGGCAGAAGCCGCAACGCTCAGCGCCGATTTCTCTGCTGGCACGCTGATGGGCAAGCGATATGTCGATGAAGCTGGTGCCTATGAACTGCTCTGCGTCAAGCCCGGCAAGGGCTCGCTCAGCGTTGATGGCACGGCGCTTTTCGTCAAGGATGCAAAGCCGCTTCCTGCTTCCGATTGATCGCAAGGCCCAGCCCTAATGAACATCGCGCTTATTCTTGAAATGGCGGCCGAAGCCGGCCCTGACCGCATTGGCTTGGTCTGCGAAGGGCGGCGCTGGTCCTATGGCGAACTGCTCGCCGCTGCGCGCGGTGCCGCTGAGCTGATCGGGGCAAGCGGGGCTAGCCATGTCGCGCTGCTCGACGAATCGAGCGAGGCCGCAGTGATCGCGCTGTTCGGAGCGGCTTTGGCGGGAGTGCCTTATTGCCCCCTAAACTACCGGCTTGCAGACGAAGACCTAGCCGGTTTGCTGGAAAGGGTAGCCCCTGCCCTGATCGTCGGCGATACCGGCCGGGTCGAGCGGCTCGCACCCGGACAGGGCCACACAACCCACGCGCGCAGCGATTTCGTCGCTGCCGCGCAGGAAGTCGAAGTCGCGCCCGAACGTGAATATGACGCCGGCGAAGGGGTAGCCGTGCAGCTGTTCACCAGCGGCACCACCGCGGCGCCCAAGGCGGCGATCCTGCGCCATTCCAACCTGCTCGGCTATATCCTCGGCGCGGTCGAATTCGCCGCTGCCGACGAAGACGACGCTGCGCTGGTGGTGGTGCCGCCATATCACATCGCCGGCATTTCAGCGCTGATGAGCTCGATCTACGCCGCGCGGCGCATCGTCATGCTGCCAAACTTCACGCCGGAAGCATGGCTTGCGCTGGTTGAAACCGAGAAAGTCACCAACGCCTTTGTCGTGCCGACCATGCTCACCCGCATCATCGCCGCGATGGAGGAAGGCGCCTCAGCCGACGTGGCATCACTGCGAGCGGTGGCCTATGGCGGCGGCAAGATGCCGTTGGAAGTGATCCAGAAGGCGCTCGAGCGTTTTACCCATTGCGGTTTTACCAATGCCTATGGCCTGACGGAAACCAGCTCGACCGTCGCCCTGCTTGGTCCTGATGATCACCGCGAAGCGCTGGCGTCTGATGATCCCAAGGTGCGCGCGCGGTTGACATCGCTTGGCCAGCCCTTGCCCACGGTCGAGATCGAAATCCGAGATGACGACGGCAATGTCGTCGGCGCGAACGAGCACGGCGAGATCT
>CAXNKI010000212.1:0-4076 GCA_964202645.1 Alphaproteobacteria bacterium
GGCTGCCATAAGTCAGATCGTAAGTGAAAAACATGTGTAGCAGGCTCGGAAGGGCGACTGTTACCCCCAACCACCACAGCGTGACCAGCACGGCGCCGGGCCATTTGGGATAGGCCTTGCCGCTGTATTGCTGCGGCGTGAGCGAGAGAAACAGCAAGAAAATCGAGACATACAGGACCACTGCCGGGGCCAGCCGGGAGGTCGCCAGCTGACCTGAAACCCCATCCATGCGTGGAAACCAGGCAGTAATCACTTCCTGCGCCGTGCTGATCGCGACCTGGGCGAACAGCGAGAACAATAAGGTCACCACTGCACCGAAGATCAACGCGGACGAGAGCAGGCGCTGGCGCCAGAAGGCCTGAGTCGCCTGGGTGCCATAGGCACGGTGGAGGATATCGCGGATCGTTTCGATCAGGCTGGAAACCGTCCACAGGCCGACCAGCCCGCCCGCCCACAGCAGCCAGCCGGAACGCGCCTCGACAACATCGCGCGCCACCGGTTCGAGCGCGCCGGCGACCACCGGGGGCAGCGCAGTGAGGAAAGCGTGGACTGAGGCCAGCCGCTGGTCAGCCTCGCCAAGCAGGGTGAACACCGCCGTCATCGTCACAAAGAACGGGAACAGCGAAAGAATCGCCATATAGGCGAGATTCCCGGCATGAATGAACCCATCGTAATAGGCACCGACCCATACCCGGCGGACAATCGCCAAGGCGCGGCGCTTGTCGACCAGCACTTTGTCGATCCGCAGCTGGAAATCCTCGCGCCAGTCGAGCGCAGCGCGCCGGCGGCCCTCGGGCGTCAGATCGGGATGCGTACCAGGCTCCCCGATCGGGCGTTCCTCGACCATGACGGTTACCTGCGGCCTCAAACGCCAAGCCGGGCCCGCAAGGGCCGCTCGTCTCGCCAACCTTCCAGTCGCCGGGCGAGATCCTCGTCACCCTCGGGCAGCACGATTTCGAGCGTGACGAGCTGATCGCCGCGGCTGCCGTCCTTGCGGACAAAGCCCTTGCCCTTGAGGCGCATCACCTTGCCCGAACTGCTGGCCGGGGCAATCGTCAGCATCACCGCGCCTTCGACTGTCGGAACCTTGATTTTGGCGCCACCCAATGCCTCATCAAGCGAGACCGGCAGATCGAGGCGGATATTGTCGCCGTCACGGCGAAAGAACGCGTGTGGCTGGATCTGGATCGTCACCAGCGCGTCGCCATTGCCGCCCGGCCCCGCCTCACCCTTGCCGGCGAGCCGCATTTGCGTGCCGCTTTCAAGGCCGGCTGGCAGTTTGAGATCAAGTGTCTTGCCGTCTGACAGGGTGATGCGCTGGGCTGCACCGGTGGCGGCGTCAACGAACGAGACATCGAGCCGGTATTGGACGCTGGCGCCGCGCGGTGGGGGTCGCCCGCCCCCGCGCGCGCCGCCGCCAAAGCCACCGCCGCCACCGCCGAACAGGCCACCGAAGATATCACCCAGGTCGATCGTCTCGCCGCCCCCGCCACCGAAGCCTCCACCACCGCCGAAGCCGCGAGGGCCGCCGCCGCCACCGCCGCCATAGCCGAATGGCATGGCCGGATTGCCGTCAGCATCGATCTCGCCACGATCAAACTGGGCGCGTTTCGCCTTGTCGGACAACAAGTCGTAAGCGCCGGTCACCTCGCTGAAGCGCTCTGTTGCGCGTGGGTTGTCAGTGTTGGTATCGGGATGCAGCTCCTTGGCGAGCTTGCGATAAGCGGACTTGATGTCCTTGTCGCTTGCGCCACCGGCCACTCCGAGAATGCTGTAAGGATCTGCTGCCATTCCCCTAAACTAGGTTTGCTTGTTGCTTACGGCAAGGCGCGCTTTTCAGAAGGGCAATCCGGGCCTATGCGAAGCGGCGACCATGACCGACTCTCAAGACCCTGCCAGCAATGCCATTCCTGATGGCGATCCCATTGCCCTTTTCGCCGCCTGGTTCGCCGAGGCGCGCACTAGTGAGCCCAATGACGCCAACGCGATGGCGCTGGCCACAGCCACGCCCGCAGGCGCGCCATCAGTCCGCATGGTGCTGTTGAAGGGGCATGGGAGCGAAGGCTTCACATTCTACACCAATGCCCGCAGCCGCAAAGGCAGCGAGATTGCCGCTAATCCCCAGGCCGCCTTGCTGTTTCACTGGAAATCACTGCGCCGCCAGATCCGCATCGAAGGGCCGCTCGTTGAAGTCGATGATGCAACTGCAGACGCCTATTTCGCCAGCCGTGGGCGCGATTCGCAGCTTGGCGCGATTGCCTCAGACCAGTCGGAGCAGCTGGCCACGCGCTCCCAACTGATAGACCGGCATACCGCCGCCGAAGCGCAATTCGCCGGGCGCGACGTTATCCGACCGGCGCACTGGACCGGGTTCCGGCTGGAGCCTGACGCAATGGAATTCTGGATCGACCGCCCCCACCGTCTGCACGAGCGCCGCCGCTTTGAGCGCGCGGGAACTGGCTGGACTTCGGGGCTCCTGTTCCCATGAGCACGCAGCCATCATCGGCCATGCTCAACCGCAGCGCGGCGCTCGCCAGCATTGCAGTTGCCATCGTGCTGGTTTCGCTCAAGGCATGGGCAGCCTGGACGAGCGGATCGACCGCCATGCTCGGCAGTCTCGCCGATACCGTGCTCGATCTTGTTGCCAGCATCGCAACTTTGGTCGGCGTGTGGGTCGCGGCCCAGCCGGACGACGCCAAACACCGATTCGGCCACGGCAAGGCCGAAGCGCTGGCGGCGATGTTCCAGGTCGTACTGATCTCGATTTCGGCGCTGGCCCTCGCCTCGCAGGCAATCGATGCCCTGACTGGCGGCGCGCGAGTCGCCGGGGCCAGCGAAGGGATCGCCGTCTCGCTGATTGCCATGGCAGCAACATTGGCCCTGCTCGCCTGGCAGCGCCATGTCATCGCCCGCACCGGCAGCCTGGCGATTGCCACCGATCATGTTCACTACCAGTCCGACCTGCTCCTCAACCTTGCAGTCATCGCCGCACTGGCGCTTGATCGCTTTGCCGGGATTGCCGGCGCCGACCCCGCTTTTGGCCTGGCCATCGCGCTGTGGCTGGGCTGGGGGGCATGGAAAGCCTCAAGCCGGGCCATTGAGCAGCTGATGGATCAGGAGTGGCCCGAGGACAAGAAAGCGCGCTTTGTCGAAGTGCTGGGCCGCCATCCCGAGCTGCGCGGAGTGCACGACTTGCGCACGCGCACTTCGGGCAACCGCGATTTCGTCCAGTTTCACGTCTGGGTTGCGCCGGAAATGAGCGTGCGCGAAGCGCACCGGGTGATGGACGAGATCGAAGCCAAATTGCTCGCCGAATTTCCCGGCGTCGAAATGCTGATTCACCCGGACCCGGAAGGTCATGTTGACGAGACGGGGCTGGCGGCGGACGATGTGTTGCCGGCAGAAGTGTCGGCCTCAGCCGCCCGGAAATAGCGCCGCAATCCGGGCGAGGCGGTCGCGCAGCGCGGGGCGCTCGTCCGTGTCCGACTTGCCCAGCCGCACCAGCGTCAGTTTCTGCGCAGGCGATACGATAACATATTGTCCGAGGTGGCCGGTCGCGGCGAACAGGCTGGCGGGGCCCCGCCCGGCGAGCAGCGTTTCCTTGCCGTCGCTGCGCGGCCGGTTGAGCCACAGCTGCGCGCCATAGCCTGGATTGCGCGGGCTCGGCGCGGTCATGAATTCGATCCAGCCGCGCGGCACGACCTGCGCCCCTCTGACCGAGCCCATGTTGCGCATGAATTCACCGAACTTGCCCCAGTCGCGCGCGCTGGCATGGACCATGCTCGAGCCGATAAACGTGCCCGCGCTGTCGAATTCAGCCACCGCCGAGCGCATGCCAAGCGGCTCGAACAGGCGGGTGTGTAGATAGTCATTGACTACCTTCCGGCGCACAGCCGGCTCACGACTGGCGCTCAGCGCGTGCGCGGCAGCATCGGCGAGAATCACTGACGTGGCCGAGGAATATTCGAATTTGCGGCCCGGTTCTGCTTCGAGCGGCTGCGCTTCGGCATAAGCGGCCATGTCGTCGCGGCCATCGAGGAACAGCATCCGCACTTCATCCGAAGTGTATGGCGGCT
>CAXNKI010000213.1:0-4074 GCA_964202645.1 Alphaproteobacteria bacterium
TGCGCAGTGTGTTAGGCTCTTCCTGCCGCCAGTGCAGCCCGGCCTCGTCACAGTAAACATCAATGGCGAGATCGTTGATGTCGCCGACAAGGACCTGGCTCGCGGTAAGCGTGCCGCGGCCTCCGCCCGACAGGCGAAACAGCGCCGCACCGTCGTCGTCGATATGGCGGCCCTCCAGCATCGTCAGTTCGGCGCATATCGAGGTTATGCTTTCGCCGGTGATGAATTCGGCGAGGTTGGCCGCGTGCGTGCCGATGTCGCCGAAGGCCCCGGCATCGCCGGATTGCGCCGGATCGACCCGCCATGCGGCCTGTTTATTGTCGACCAGATCAGCCGCGCGGCTCAGCCAGTCCTGAGTATATTTGACCGCAACCCGGCGGACTTTGCCAAACTGGCCGGAAGTCACCATGCGCCGCGCCTGTTTGACCAGCGGATAGCCCGTGTAGGTGTGCGTCACCGCGATCTTGCGCCCGGTGCGCGCGGCGGCATCGGCGATAGCTTGCGCATTGGCGAGGCTGTCGGCCAGAGGCTTGTCGATGATCACATCGAAGCCGGCTTCCATAGCGGCAATGGCGGGCGGGGCGTGCATGTGGTTCGGCGTGACGATCGACACCGCCTCGATGCGCACCTCCTCTGGCAGCGCCGCTTCGACTGCGAGCATCTCGGCCCAGGAACCATAGGCTCGCGCCGGATCGACACCAATCTCCGCTCCCGACGCCTTTGACTTTTCGGCAGTCGAGGAAAACGCCCCGGCGACCAACTGCCAGTTCCCGGCAATCGCCGCCGCCGTGCGGTGGACCCCGCCGATGAAGGCGCCCTGGCCGCCACCGATCATGCCATAGCGGATCGGCTTCACGGCTTGGGCTCCGGCACAATCGCGCCGCAATCGGCGCTCTTGTCCTGCCGCGCCGCCCAGCCCAGCGCATTGGTGAGCAGCGTGACCGTCTCAGGCTCGGCAAAGGCCTCGGCGCGGTGGCCGAAGATGGTGTACATTACCCTGCCTTTTCCGATGCACCGCGACCAGGCCGCCGGATGATCGCCCATCCGCAGATCCTTGCCGAACATGCCGACCGGCTTGTAGGTCTTCTCATCCACCGTGATCAGCACATTCGCGCCGCTGCCGCGCGGCGACTTGTCGAACGAATACCATTCCTCGGTGCGCTGCCACGAAGCGGGTAGGCCTTGTGTCGCGGCATGAGCCTTGTCCTCGACATTGACCGTCGCCTGCTGGAATTGCGGATCCATCGTGTGCTGGGTAAATGTCGCGCCGAGCAGCGACTTCATGTACCAGTCCCATGCGGCGTGCGAATTGTCCCCTGCCGCGTGCAACCCGACATAGCCGCCGCCGTTTTCAAGGTAGCTCTGGAATGCGGCGCGCTGGGCGGGGAGGAAAACGTCGCCGCTAGTGTTATTGAACACCACGGCATCGAACCGGGCGAGAATTTCCGGGCTGAAAGCAGCGCCGTTCTCGGTCTCGAAATAGCCCCAACCCTTGTCGCTCGCCAACTTGGCGAACAGCGCCTTGCCGGCCGGGATCGCCTCTTCGTGGCGGAAGCCGTTGGTCTTGGAGAAGACCAGTATCGCCGGGCGTTTGAGATCGGCGGGAATGGCCGGCGGCGTGGTCTCGTAAACCTTCAGCCCGCCAAGGAACACGCGCTGGACAGTATCCCAGTTGCGCGCAAGCATGACGCCGAACAGAACGACCAGCGCCAGCAACAGCCACAGGATGGCCCGCAGGATTTTCCGCTTCATGGATTCTCTCTCCCATTTGTCCCAGAATCAGACTGCGCAGCAGCGCCATGGCCTTCGCTTGGCTCGACTGGTCTGACCAAAATGTCAACGGCTGAGTGCTGTGGCGCCTGCCCATCGGAGCCCCGCCGGACAAGTTCAAAGTCCAGCCGCTCGTGCTGAAACTCTGCGTCTTCGCCTTTCCTCACCGTCTGCACCAGCAGCCGCACTGCCGCCCGCGACATCGCGGCCACCGGTTGGCGGATCGTTGTCAGTTCGGGCCAGGTCGCGGTCGCCATTGCGGTATCGTCGAAGCCGGTGATCGAAAGGTCGCGAGGCACATCCAGCCCGCAGCGGTGCGCGGCGGCAACAGCGGCGGCAGCCATGTCATCATTGCTGGCAAAGATCGCGCTTGGCCTTTGCGGCAGGCCCAGCAAGCGTTCGGCAGCCAGCAAGCCCGAACGCCAGGTGAAATCACCCTCTGCGATCAGTGCGGGGTCGAACGCAACCCCGGCATCGGACAGAGCGGCCTTGTAACCCGCAAGCCGCAGGCCACTGGCGGTCTGGTTGGGATTGCCCGCGATCATGCCGATCCGGCGATGCCCCTGTGCAATCAGATGCGCGGTCATCGCCCGAGCAGCAGCGCAATCATCGATGGTCACGGCATGACCGCCCATGCCCGGTGCCCCGGTGGCGATCCGGGCGAAGACCAGTCCTTCGTCCGCAAGCGCGGCAATCACCGCTTCGTCATCGCACAAGGGCGGCGGCAGCAGCACTGCAGCGATACGATGCTTGCGCAGCCGGGAGGCCAGAGCGCGGGGCGTTTCGGGCGGGTCATATTGTTCGACCACCAGCATCGCATCGCTCGCGGTCGCCGCGGCGAGGCTGCCAATCAGGAATTCACTGAGATAGGCGGCGCTGGGGTTGGCATGGAGCAGCGCGATGCGCACCTGCCTCGCACCTGCCAGGCTGCGCGCGGCGGGATTGGGGACATAGCCGAGCGCGGCGATTGCCTGCCCCACTTTGCCGCGCGTGGCCTCGCCTACGCCTGGGCCGCCATTGACCACCCGGCTGACCGTCATCGCCGATACGCCGGCAGAGCGAGCGACATCGGCCACGGTCGCGCCGCTGCCGCCGCGCCGCCTCCCATGTCTCTGGGTCTGCCAGTGTTCGCTTAAAGTCGCCATCCAGATC
Organism: Alphaproteobacteria bacterium; assembly: GCA_964202645.1. GTDB lineage: Bacteria > Pseudomonadota > Alphaproteobacteria > Sphingomonadales > Sphingomonadaceae > Novosphingobium. Next base: position 2,923 of record CAXNKI010000213.1, read on the forward strand.
CATACCCGCCGGTTCGTCGAATTGCGCGAGCCGTGGCTTGCCTTGTTGCCTAAGTTAGCGCTAACGTAAAGTGAGAAATGCAAGATCGGGAGAGTCGGCCAGTGTTCCTCGGGATCGACATCGGTACGTCCGGCGTGAAAGCCGTGGTGGTTTCCGCTGCGGGCACAGTGCTGGGCCAGGCAAGCGCGCCGCTGCCGGTTTCGCGCCCGCACGACTTGTGGTCCGAGCAGAACCCCGATGACTGGTGGACTGCGACTTGCGCAGCAGTCACAGCGCTCCATCCGGCGCTGCGGCGTGCGGTGCGGGCAGTGGGGATTGCCGGGCAGATGCACGGTGCGACGCTGCTGGGAGCCGATGACAGGCCGCTGCGCCCCGCGATCCTCTGGAACGACGGCCGCAGCTTTGCCGAGTGCACCGCCCTGGAAACCGCGGTCCCGGATCTGCGCACGATCACCGGAAATATCGCCATGCCCGGCTTCACAGCGCCCAAGCTGCTATGGGTCCGCCGCCATGAGCCGGATGTGTTCGCGCAGGTTGCAATGGTGCTGTTGCCCAAAGACTATGTCCGCCTGCAAATGACCGGCGACAAGGCGAGCGACCTCTCCGATGCGGCAGGCACGCTGTGGCTCGATGTCGCATCGCGCCGCTGGAGTGAGGAGATACTCACGGCCTGCGGTCTGGGCCTCAGCCAAATGCCGCGCCTGCATGAGGGCAGCGAGGTGACGGGCACTTTGCGCGGCGAGGTCGCGGCGCAGTGGGGGATGGACGCGGTGCCGGTGGTGGCTGGCGGCGGCGACAATGCAGCCGGCGCAGCCGGTGTCGGCGTGATCGCCGATGGCGATGCGCTGCTTTCGCTCGGAACATCAGGCGTAATCTTTGCCGCGACGGCAGATTTCCGCCCCAATCCTGCGGGTGCAGTGCATGCATTTTGCCATTGCCTGCCGGGGCTGTGGCACCAGATGGCGGTGCACCTTTCCGCCGCGAGCTGCATCGACTGGGTGGGTGCGATTACGGGAGCGAGCGGCCCGGCCGAAGTCTTCGCCCGCGCAGAGGCGGCGAGCGCGGGCGACGAACTGTTCCTCCCTTATCTCTCGGGCGAGCGCACGCCGCACAATGACCCGCACATTCGCGGCGCCTTTCTGGGGTTGGATA
>CAXNKI010000214.1:0-4069 GCA_964202645.1 Alphaproteobacteria bacterium
TCGTCCGGGCTCTCGCCGGCCACTGGCGCTTCATCGCGTGCCTCAAACCGCTCTTCGCGGGGCTGGCGCGGTGGGCGGGCATCGCGCTCTTCGCGGGGCGCGCGCGGCGGGCGGGCATCGCGCTCTTCGCGCGGCGGACGGGCATCGCGCTCCTCACGCGCAGGGCGTTCCTCGCGTGCCGGGCGTTCCTCGCGATTGTAATTCTGGCGCTCGTAGGGCTGGTATTCGCCCTCAGCACCATATTCACTGCTCTCCTCGCCCTCTTCGCGGAATGTCTCGCCGCCTTCCTGCCAACGCTCGCCGGGCTGGCGCGGGGCGCGCACTTCTTCCTGGCGATTGCGCTGGTCAGCAATGACGCGGAAATAGTGATCGGCGAACTGGAGGTAGTATTCCTCCTGGACCCTGTCACCATTGAGGTGGGCATCGTGCGCCAGCTTGCGGAATTTTTCCAGCATCTGAGGGGCATTGCCGCGCGCCCGGCTGTCAACCCGGTTGAGCTGCTGCCCGCCGCCCTGCTGGCGATTGTTGCCACGACCGCGGCGGCGGTTGTTGTTGCTGTTACTGTTGCTGCGATTATTGTTATTCAAGGAAAAGCGTCCTTAAATGCCTGACTGCCAGTGATGGATGACCCTTGGGCATGTCGTGTCACGATGCGCCAGCGCCCCTTGCGGGGGGCTGGGCTGCTCCGGCGTTTGCCCGGTTGCGAGAGCGTTGCTGCCCTGCGCTTGCGCAAATGCTGGATTTAGGCCGGTTGGCGGGGATTTTCGGCATCCGCGATACTGGCCTGATCGGGCGGTTACGCAATATGCCAGGGCTTGCCAAGCGGAATCTTACCGGCTTTGCACAAGATTGCGGACCAGCGCGAGCACTCTGGGCCGCCCAGCCAGATCTCGGTGCAGCGCGGCCGTCAGTCGTGCATCAGTGGCGATGGCGGAAACGGCATCTGCCTGCCCCGCGCCGATCTCGACCAGCGCAAGCCCGCCTGGCGTAAGCAGCGCGGGCAGTTGGGGTAAGAGCAGGCGATAGGCATCGAGCCCCTCAGGACCGGCAAACAATGCACCGGCTGGCTCGTGTTCCCGAACCGAAGGGGCCAGCGCGGCGCCGGCTTCGACATAGGGCGGATTGGCGAGAACGAGGTCGAATGGCCCATCGAGGCCCGCCATCCAGCCTGCCTGCTCCCAGTCGGCATGGCGCATCGCGGTGCGCGCGCCCAGCCCAGCCCGCGCGGCATTGGCCGTAGCGACTGCAAGCGCGGCGAGCGAGCGGTCGATGCCGACGCCGGTCGCTTCCGGCAGGTTTGCCAGCACCGCCAGCAGCAGCGCGCCCGAACCAGTGCCGCAATCGAGCACCCTTCGGGCATCGGGGCGGAGCGCCAGCGCCTGTTCGACCAGCACTTCGCTGTCGCCCCTGGGGATCAGCACATCCGAAGTTACCAGCAGGTCCAGCCCGAAGAATGGCTGCTCACCGACGATATAGGCGACCGGCTCATGCGCCAACCGGCGATCCAGTAAGGCCGCGAATATGGGCGGGGCAGAGTCGCCCAGATGGCGCAGGAGGAGATCGGAACGGCTGACTGCCAAGGCATGGGCCATCAGCACTTCTGCATCGAGCCGCGCGGTGTCGCTGGTCTGGGCGAGGCGGGCTGCGGCCTCGCGCAGAGCATCGGCGGTGGTCACTTGGCCCCCGTCATTCACCCAAGGCCGCCAGCCGCTTGGCCTGGTCTTCGGCAATCAGCGCGTCGATCAGCTCGCCAAGACCCGCCCCTTCGAGGATCTCGGGCAGGCGGTGAAGTGTAAGGTTGATCCGGTGATCAGTGACGCGGCCTTGCGGGAAATTGTAGGTGCGGATGCGTTCCGAGCGATCACCTGAGCCGACCATGGCGCGGCGCGCTTCGGCCTCATCGCCCTGGGCCTCGGCGCGCTTCATGTCGTAAAGCCGCGTACGCAGCACCTGCATCGCCTTGGCCTTGTTCTTGTGCTGGCTGCGCTGGTCTTGCTGGATCACGACCAGCCCGGTGGGCAAGTGGGTCAGCCGCACGGCGCTGTCCGTGGTGTTGATATGCTGTCCGCCGGCGCCCGATGCGCGGTAGATGTCGATCTTGAGGTCCTTGTCCTCGATTTCGACATCAACTTCTTCGGCGACCGGCAGCACGGCGACCGTGGCAGCAGAAGTATGGATGCGCCCGCCGCTCTCGGTGACGGGAACGCGCTGGACGCGGTGGACGCCGCTTTCGAACTTCAGCTTGGCGAAAACGCCGGTTCCCGAAACGCTGGCGATCACTTCCTTGAACCCGCCAAGGTCATTGGCGTTGACTGAATCAACCTCGACTTTCCAACCTTGCGTCGCGGCATAGCCTTCGTACATGCGGAACAGATCGGTGGCGAACAGCGCGGCTTCATCGCCGCCAGTGCCGGCGCGGATTTCCAGCATCGCGGGGCGCACATCCGCAGAATCGCGCGGCAACATGGCGACGGCGAGGCGGTGTTCGGCTTCGGGAAGGTCGGCGTTGATCCGCTGGACATCCTCCTCAGCCATGGCGCGCATGTCGGGATCGGCCAGCATCGCCGCCAGCCCGGCCAGTTCGCTGCGCATCGCCGCGACTTCGGCGGCGGCTTTGGCGACGGGTTCCAGCTCGGAATAGTCGCGGCTGGCGGCGACGAAATCTGCACCTTCCAGCGTGCCCGAGGCCAGGCGCGCTTCGAGTTCGGCAAAGCGCCCAGCGATCTGGGCGAGGCGGGTTTCGGAGATGGTCACTGTTGCGCGGAGACAGCGTCAAAGGCTGCTTGAATCTCATCGCTCGCATCCCTTCCGGTGAGCGCTTTTGCGCTGCTCGTGGGGAGGCCATCGCGAACATCGAGCGAGAGCAGGAAATCGGGATTGAGCTTCTTCGCGCGATCAAAGCGCTTGCGCGGGCTGCCGGTTGCAATGATTTCAGCACTAATGCCTGATTGTCGGAGGCGCGAGACCAATGAGAGTGCGTCAGCCTCGCGTTCGACGTTCTCCGCCACGACCACGACTTCTGGTGCCACTTCGGAGCGATCCCCAACCAGCATCGCCAGCCGCTCGATCCCGGCCGCCCAGCCGACTGCCGGCGTGTGCGCGCCGCCCAAGGTCTCGATCAGCCCATCATAGCGTCCGCCGCCGAGCACAGTCCCTTGCGCGCCCAGCCGGTCCGTCACGAATTCGAACGCCGTGTGCCGGTAATAGTCCAGCCCGCGCACCAGTGACTGGCTCCGCGTCCATTCCACGCCCGCCGCATCCAGACCGCTGGTTACCTTGCCGAAAAAGTCCTGCGCTTCGCCGGAGAGGAAATCGTCGATCTTCGGGGCGTCACTGAGGAACGCCTTGTCGCGCGGGTCCTTGGAATCCAGAATCCGCAGCGGGTTTTTCTCCAGCCGCTCCTGCGAATCCTCGCTGAGTTCGCCTTTCACGGCGCGGAAGTATTCGACCAGCGCGGCCCGCCAGGCCTCGCGGCTCTGCCCATCGCCCAGCGTGTTGAGCATCAGCGTCACGCCGTCCGAAACGCCCAGCTCCTTGAGCAACTGATCCGCCATCGCCAGCAATTCGACGTCGGCCTGCGGCTCGCCTGCGCCGATGATCTCGGCGTCGATCTGGTGGAACTGGCGGTAGCGGCCCTTTTGCGGGCGCTCGTAGCGGAACAGCGGGCCATGTGTGGCGAGCTTCAGCGGCGCATGCTGCTGCCAGCCGTTTGTCAGGTATGCCCGCGCGATGCCAGCAGTGAATTCGGGACGCAAAGTCAGCGAATCGCCGCCGCGATCCTCGAACGAATACATTTCCTTGGAGACGACATCAGTGGTCTCGCCAAGGCTGCGACTGAACACCGCGGTCTTCTCGAACACCGGCATTTCGGCGCGGCGAAAGCGGTAGAGCTTGCGCACCCGCTCGAACGTCTCGACGACATGGGCGAAGGCCTCGGCCTCGACGCCGAAAATGTCCTGTGTGCCCCTGATCGCATGGGGGATGGATTGCGGTGTGCTGTTCATGGGCTGCGCGTTAGCCCGATTGCGCGCTTCAGGAAAGACGCAGTGGGTTGACGCGCAATTGTTGC
>CAXNKI010000215.1:0-4057 GCA_964202645.1 Alphaproteobacteria bacterium
CCACTGCCATCGCCTCCGCCCCCGCCGAAGGCTCGGTCACCACCCCCACCGGCGCAGGCGTGACCTCTGAGCTGCGTGACGGCAAGCCAGTCGTCAAAGTCTATTTCGACACCGGCAAGGTCGCGCTGGCCCCGGCATTTGCAGATGCCTCCGCTGGCCTCAAGGACTACCTCGCCGCCAATCCGGGCACCAGCCTGGCGGTGTCGGGCTACAACGACCCCTCGGGCAATGCCGCCGCAAATGCCGAACTGTCCAAGAACCGCGCCCAGGCCGTCGCCGCCGCGCTCGTTTCCTCGGGCATCGCGGAAGCATCGGTCGCGCTCGTCAAGCCCGAGCAGACCACTGACACTGCGGTTTCTGCCGAGGCCGCCCGCCGGGTTGAAGTTGTGGTGAAGTAGTCGGAATTCCGGCGCAAGGTTCACAATCCCGACTGGACGCTTCACGCGGCTTGTCATAGCCTCCCGCAAAACGGGATGAGGGGTTGGCCATGCGCCGGAAATTGACCACACTCGCGGCCGCATGCGCTGCGCTTCTGCTCGCTGCCTGCTCAGGATCGGGAACGCCGCAGAGCGATGCCGGGCTTGGCGCCAGCGACGACTGGACCGCAGTCGGCGGCGCGGCAGACGAGGCCGGATACAGCCGCCTCACCGAAATCGACAGCGCCTCGATCAGCAAGCTGGGCCTCGCCTGGTCGCTCGATCTGCCCGGCGAAGTCACGCTGGAAGCGACCCCGCTGGCGGTTGGCGGGACGCTCTATTTCACTGGCTCCTACGCCAAGGTCTATGCCGTCGATGGCGCTTCCGGAAAACTGCTCTGGCAGTTTGATCCCGAGACCTGGAAACGCGACCCCGCCAAGATGCATTTCTCGTTCGGCGCCAATCGGGGCGCAGCCTATGAGAACGGCAAGATCTTCGCCGCCGCGCTGGACGGGCGGCTCTATGCGCTAGATGCCAAGACCGGCAAGGAACTGTGGCACGCCGACACCATTCCGCCCGGAAAGATGATGATCTCCACCGGAGCGCCGCGTACGATGAACGGCAAAGTCATCATCGGCAACGGCGGCGCAGACTTCGGCGCGCGTGGTTATGTCACCGCCTATGACAGCGAGACAGGCAAGCAATTGTGGCGGTTTTACACCGTCCCCGCCTCGCCCGACGAGAATAAGGGCGATGCCGCGATGGAACTCGCCGCCAAGACCTGGAGCCCTGATTTCTGGCAGAAAACTGGCGGCGGCGGCACTGTGTGGAACGGCATGACGTTCGATGCCGAACTGAACCGGATCTACCTCGGCGTCGGCAATGCCGGGCCTTACGATTCGGTGCTGCGCGATCCGGACAGCAAGGGCGACAACCTGTTCACTGCGTCGATCGTTGCGCTTGATGCCAATACGGGCAAATATGTCTGGCACTACCAGCAGACCCCACGCGAGGCCTGGGACTACAAGTCGACACCCAACATGGTGATGGCGACGCTGGCGCTGGAAGGCAAACCAACCAAAGTCCTGATGCAGATGCCAACCAACGGCTTCTTTTATGTGATTGACCGGATGACCGGCAAGCCGATCTCGGCCGAAAAAGCCACACTCGTCACTTGGGCTAAGAGCATCGACATGAAAACCGGGCGCCCGGTCGAGGAGCCAGGAATCCGCTATGAAAACAATGATTTCGAGATATGGCCAGGCGCCATTGGCGGGCACAACTGGCAGGCGATGAGCTATAGCCCGAAGACCGGGCTGGTCTATATCCCGGTCCACCAGATCGGCACGCGGTTTTCGCGCGGGGCACAATCGAACAACGCCTTCGATGTCATGGGGCTGAAGGTTGAACCCATCATCAAGCAGCCCGGCGATGGCAAGGGCACGCTGGTCGCCTGGGATCCGGTCCGCCAACGCGAGGTCTGGAGCGTCAAGCGCGACGTGATTTGGAACGGCGGTACGCTCGCGACCGCGGGCGGCCTCGTGTTCCAGGGCACCGCCGATGGTTTCTTCAACGCTTATGACGCGGGCAATGGCAAGGAAGTGTGGCGCTTCAACGCCGGGCTCGGGATCATCGCCGCGCCGATGAGCTACCGCGCGGGCGGCGAGCAATATGTTTCCGTACTCGTGGGATATGGCGGAACAACAGCCGCTTACGGCGAATTCCTCAATGTGGGCTGGAAGTATGGCGCGCAGCCGCGTCGGCTGCTGACTTTCGCTATCGGTGGCACGGCGACCATCCCGGCCAGCGCCCCGCCAGACAAGAAGGTCCACGCGCTCGACGACGCGGCGCTGGTGCTGAATGAGGCAGACGTCAAAGCCGGCTGGGCACTCTCGGTGCGTTGCGCGGCTTGCCATGGCGTCGGCATGCAGTCGGCCGGATCACCAGGACCGGACCTGCGCGAATCGACAATTGCCTTGCAACTGGACAGCCTCAGCCAGCTGCTCAAGACCGGCGCATTGCTCGACCGCGGGATGCCGCGCTTCGAGATGCTGAGCGACACCGAGATCCGGCAGCTGCACGCCTATATCCGCGCCCGCGCCCGCGAGTCGCTCGGCACCCGCAAGGCAGACAATTCCACCCCTGCCCCTGTCAGGCTGTGAAACAGCCAATCTTATGGCATTCATATGTTTAGGGACCTGATCTAAGAGAACTCATGAAAACTTTTCTCAAAGACTGCCGGTGGGGCAAATTCCTGCTCATCGAAGGAGATCTGATCAGCGGCTACGTGAATGCGCTGGGCCATTGGTGCGACATCGAGGTCGATCTGTTCCGCATGTTGTTGCCAACTGAGACCGGCACTTGCATCGAAGTCGGCTCGAACATCGGCATGCACGCCGTGCCATTGGCCAAGCTGTGCAGCCGCGGTGAACTGATCTGCTACGAGCCGCAGCGCCCTATCTTCCACGTCCTTTGCGCCAACCTGGCACTCAACAACTGCCTCAACGTCACCACCCGCCGCGCGGCTGTGGGCGAGAAGAACGGGCGAATCGAGATCGAAACCGGCGATTATGATCAGCCGTGGAACTACGGCTCGTTCTCGGTTTCGACCGGATTCAGCAACGAAGGCCAGTTTTCCGGGCCGGTAAAGACTGAAATGGTTGATATCGTCGCGCTCGACCGCGATCCAGCGCTTGAAAAGCTGACCGCGTTGCACTTGCTCAAGATCGACGCTGAGGGGCATGAACTGTCAGTAATCGCCGGCGCAAAAAAGCTCATCGCGCGGCACAAGCCCAATGTTTTTGTCGAGCCCGGCGGCAAGCAGAACATCGACAGGCTGCGTGATGCCATGCGCAAACTGGGATATCAGGGCTATTGGTTTATCGGCCGGCGCTTCGGCCCTGACGACGACGCGCCTCCCGAAATGAACAACACCCACCACGATATCAATCTGGTGTTCCGCCCGCTGGATGCTGCGCCCCTCAATCTGCCCTTGCTGAACGGCGCCGCTGACCTTGATCCGGGGATTCCGATCCTGGTGCGATTTGGCCCCTAGCCACCGCTGTGAAGCGGCGAACCCGGCGGCTCAAACGGTCTGCGCTCAAACAGTGAGGGCAAATGCCGCGTCGGCTTTGCCATCTGGCAACCGGCGAGCCCGGACGGATCAATCTGTCAGTAGCAACGCAGAGCCGGCTATGGCATGAGCGCAGGTATCGGCCGGTTAGCAGGCCCGGTCCAAGGGGCAACAATTGACAATGCTGAATGATTTCAAGGCACCGCATGAATTCAAGGCGACAAGCCGGGATTCTGCTGGTCAGCGCCTTTTTCGCGGAAAATGTGCAATGGCGGCGGTGTTGCTTGGCATGGCGTTGTCTTTACCCATGGCAAGTGCCCCGGCGCAGGCCCAGGGCGCGCCGGGCGCCCTGCCCCCGCCCTCACCGATGCCCGTGCCGAACGAGCTCGAACTCGCCAAGCTGATCTGGTCGACCATGGCCGCAGTCGATCATGCCAACGTGGCGGGAAACTATTCGGTGCTGCGCGATCTTTCCGCGCCCGGCTTTCAGATGAACAATGACGCGGCGCGGCTGGCCAAGATCTTCGAGACCTTGCGGGCGAGCAATGTCGATCTGTCAAACACGATG
>CAXNKI010000216.1:0-4053 GCA_964202645.1 Alphaproteobacteria bacterium
CATGAAACGAACGTGTCATGTTGACATGATCATGTCAAATTAAACGACGGCCACCGGGTTACCATAGATCTTGCGAAGTTCATGCTTGGCCAGCTTGCCCGAAGCCAAACGCGGCAGCTCAGGCACGAGTTCATAGCTCCTAGGTTGGGTCACTTTTGAGATCCGCGAAGAAACCCAATCACGCAGCTCTGCCTCCAGCCCGGGCCCCGCATCGGCCCAGTCCTTTGGCTGTACGATCGCCTTCACTTCCTCACCCATCTCCGCATGCGCTACGCCGATCACCGCCACGTCCATCACCTTGGGGTGAACAATCAGGCAATCCTCGATAGCCTGCGGATAGATGTTCACTCCGCCCGAAATGATCATGAAATCCTTGCGGTCAGTCAGGAACAAATAGCCATCGGCATCGAGCCGTCCGATGTCGCCGACGGTGAACCAGTTGCCATGGTCGGGATGTTCGGCGCACTTCGCCTTTTCGGGATCGTTGAGGTAATCGACCTTCCGCCCCTCGGGCACCTCGAAGTAAATCGCGCCCGGCTCATCTGGCCCCAGCTCTCGCCCATCCTCGGCGCAGATATGGATCGGCCCCATCACGGGCTTGCCCACAGAGCCGGGCTTCAACAACCACTCCTCGGACGAAATCCCCGTCACGCCAACACCTTCCGTGCTGGCGTAATATTCGAAAATCTTCGGACCCAGCCATTCGATCATCCGCCGTTTGATCTCCACCGGGCACGGCGCGGCCGCATGAGTCACCTGGATCAGCGATGACAGGTCATATTTCGCCCGGACTTCTTCCGGCAGCGCCAGCATCCGCACGAACATGGTCGGCACGAAATGGGCATTGTTGACCTTGTAACGCTCGATTGCTGCCAGCACACCTTCGGCATCGAACTTGCGCGTGGTGACATTGGTGCCGCCAAGCCGCTGCGGCGCGACCATGCAGGAGAGCGGCATGCCGTGATACAGCGGCCCCGCGTTGAACATCACGAGTGGCTCGAACTCTTTCATCATCTCCGCGCTGCCGCCTTCGAGCGCGTTGAACTCGTCGATCGGACCCGGAGTGAACGGCAGCACGATGCCCTTGGGACGGCCGGTTGTGCCGCTCGAATAGATCATGTGGAAGCCCGAAATCTCGTCCGCCACGGGCTCGGCGGGCATTCCCGCCATAGCCGTTTCAAGCGCTTCGACGCCCGCGAGCGGTTCGCCATCGGCAAAGAAAATCGCTTCCACGCCCGGGATCAGCGCTGCGCGATCTGCCGCCAGCGCACAGGGAGTTTCGCCCAGCGATGCCGACAGCACCAGCAATTTAGCCCCGCAATCGTTGATGATATAGGCCGCCTCGGCAGGCTTCAGATGCGTCGAAAGCAGCGTGACGAACAGCCCGCTGCGCGTCGTCCCCCAATAGACCTTGGCGAAATCGGTCGAATTGCGCATCTGCACGGCGATGCGGTCGCCCGGCTTCAGCCCGCGCCCGCGCAATAGTTGCGCAAACTGGTTCGATCCGTCGTCAAGCTGGCGATAAGTAAGCGTCTCGCCGGTATCGGCAATAACCATGGCCAGATGGTCAGGCTGCGTCCTGGCATGGAACGACGGATGGAGGCCCGGCATGGTGCTTGTTTCTCCCGGTGTTCAGGCCCGTCCTGCTGGACATTGCCACTCTTAGCACAGCCCTAGTAGACGCCGCCCTGTTCTTCGACGAAATCCTTCGGGTCTGCGGCCTGCGCCTTCTCTTGCGGTCCGGCCTGCTGCACCGCCGGGCCGCGCCGCAGTGAAGCGACCAGCGCATCGCGCCGCGCCTCGAACTCGTCGAGCTGGGTTGATCGCTTGGGTTCAGTGTCGGCCTTGAAGGCTTCCCAGATCAGCGAAGACTTGGGATCGTCGCCAGGCGTACCGGCAAAGGCCCGCTTGCCGGTGATCCGATCGATCTTGACCATGTGGACATCGGCCGGAGCGGTAGCCGTCAAGCGGCTCCAGCGCGGCTTGGTCGCCTGGATCAGCTGCTTGACGATTGGCGCGGCGAATGTGCCACCCTGGGCATAACCGCCAAGCGAGCGCGGCTGGTCGTAGCCAATATAGACACCTGCCATGAAGCGCTGCGAGCCGCCAATGAACCACACGTTGGTGGGGCCGGTAGTAGTCCCGGTCTTGCCGAAAATCGGCAGACCGAGATCGCGCAGGCCCACCGCAGTGCCGCGCGTGATCACGCCTTCAAGCATATGCACGGTCTGATAGGCAGAGCGCGCATCCATCACCTGCTTGCCGCGCGGGGTCAGGCGCGGCATCGGTTTGCCGTCCCACTGCGCCATGTTGCAGCCATTGCAGCGGCGGGTATCGGCGCGCCAGATGACCTTGCCGTTGCGCGCCTGCACATAATCAATCAGCGAGGCGGGATATTGCACGCCGTGGTTGGCGAGCGCTGAATAGGCGTTGACCATCTGCAGAACCGTGGTGTCGCCGGCGCCGAGAGCGAAAGAGAGATAAGGATCGTATTTGCCGATGCCCACCCGCTCTATGGTCTTGGCGACGTTTTCCATGCCGGCATCGTTGGCAATCCGCACAGTCATCAGGTTGCGAGACTGCTCAAGCCCCCAGCGCATCGTGTGATTGCCGCTGCCGCCCGCGCCGCCAAAGTTGGTGAAGCACTTTTTGCCAAAGCGCGCGCCCTGATAGACGCAGAACGTGCCGTCCAGGATCATGCTCGCAGGCGTCATGCCGAAATCAAGCCCGGTCGAATAGACGAAGGGTTTGATCGTCGAGCCAGGCTGCCGCATGGCTTGGGTCGCGCGGTTGAACGAGCCGAGCCCAGGATCAAAGCCGCCCTGCACCGCCAGCACGCGGCCATCATAGGGGCTCTCCACCACCATGCCGCCCGAAACCTCAGGTATCGTGCGCACGCCGAAAACCCCGCGTCCCACCGGGGATGCGGCGATCACATCACCCGTGCGCAAGGCATCCGGCATGCCAGTCAGAGCAGCCGTGGTGCCGTCGGAAAAGCCGATCTGGCCGGAAGCGCCCTCACGGCGCAGCACCACGCCAACGCGCCAATCCTGATAAGAAATCGACTTTCCGGCCAGCGCCAGCTGCGAGCGCCAGCCATCTGGATCGAGATCAATCTTCGCGATCGGCCCGCTCCAGCCCTTGCCGGCATGATAGCGCAGCAAGCCGGCACGCAGCGCGTCCTGCGCCGCCTTCTGCATCTGAGGATCAAGTGAGGTGCGCACCCACAGGCCGCCCGAATAGACACTGTTTGGCCCGGCATCGGCGCTCTCGCCATACTTCTCGATCAGCCGGCGGCGCACTTCCTCGACGAAATAGCCGACCGAGGGATCATAGGTCTCGGTCCGGTGTGTGACGATGCCCAGCGGCTGGGCCTTTGCGGCCTCGGCCTCGGCAGCGGTCGCGAGTTCGTTCTTGACCATCTGGTCGAGCACCCAGTTGCGCCGCTCCATTGCCTGAGTAGCGAATTTGGCACGGCCATAGGTCTCCGGCGCCTTTGGCAGAATCGCGAGGAAAGCAGCCTCATGGAGCTGAAGCTCACCAACGTCCTTGCTGAAATAGGTGCGGCTGGCGGCCTGTACGCCAAAACTCTGCCGGCCCAGCGGGATCTCGTTCAGATAGAGCTCGAGAATCTGCTGCTTGGTCAGCACATCCTCAATCCGCCCGGCGAGGATCATTTCCTTCAGCTTGCGGGCGATCGAGTATTCGTTGCCTATAAGGATGTTCTTGGCGACCTGCTGGGTGATCGTCGAGCCGCCGCGCGCGCGCGCGCCCGAACCGATCTTGGTGACATAATCGAACACTGCGCCGACAAGACCGGGGTAATCCACCCCGCCGTGGCTCCAGAAGGTCTTGTCCTCCGCAGCAAGGAAAGCGTTGACCATGGGTTTGGGGAAATCGACAAAGCGCAATTGCACACGGCGTTCGCGCGCATAGCTATAGACGATCTCGCCATCGATGCCGCGCACCATGCTGGGCAACGGCGGCTGATAGGTCAGCAGCTTGTCCGCGGAAGGCAGATTGCGCAGCACCAGTACCCAGACCAACGCGAAA
>CAXNKI010000217.1:0-4041 GCA_964202645.1 Alphaproteobacteria bacterium
CTACTGGGGGCAACGCTTCTGACAACGTGGCTACTTCTCGACCACGTCCGGCAACATCACCGATGACATCATCATGCGTTACCTGGACCGCCATACCCACAAGAACGGCTTCAGCCCCTCCGCATGATCCTACCGGCCTCGGCCGGTCAGTGATTCAGCCTTTGGAGCTATAAGTGCGCCATTCAGCAAGGCCGCAGGATCGGAGGAGGCTCTTGCTGTGGCGACGGCGTAGCGGAATACGCGACTGGCAAAGCTTCGGGCTCTTTTTGCAGTCTCGTAGTTTCCCTTCCCTTCGAGCTTCTTCAGCGCAGCGAGCAACATTTGCGGATCGACCTCGCCGACAGCCATGGAACCGATTGCTGGCCGCAGCAGGTCGAGAAACCAGCGGGCCTTAGCAATAGTCGCCTCTGCCAGCCCATCGGCCTGCTTCTTTGAGATGTATTCCTCAGCGACCCGCTCAAAAGTGTTTTCGGCGTTAAACTTGGCGGCGGCCTTATGCCGTTTCCGTTCAAGGGCCGGGTCCATCCCCTCAGCAAGCATTGATCTGGCTGCATCTCGGCGCTTGCGAGCTTCAGCGAGTGAGATTTCCGGATAAGCGCCCAAAGCGAGGCGATTTTCCTTCCCTGCCACACGGTATTTAAGCCGCCACAGTTTGGACCCATTGGGGAAGGCCTCGATATATAGGCCCTTCCCATCGGCCTTTTTTATGGGACGGGCTGTGGCTCGAAGAGCCCTGATTTCCAGGTCCTTTAGTGGCATTGGGGGCATGACCTTTCGGCAAATCGCCGCTCGATACCGGTTATGCCCCCAGCCATGCCCCCAATTTTGGTGGATTGTTGAGATGCCTCCAGAAACGTCAGGCGACGTTTGAGGCATATAAATGGCAGATTTCCGCCACTTTGTCCAGTTTCCAGGCATGCCTGGAGAAGAACAAATGGTGCCCAGAAGAGGACTCGAACCTCCACGCCCTTGCGAGCGCCAGCACCTGAAGCTGGTGCGTCTACCAATTCCGCCATCTGGGCACGGGACGCGGGAGCCGTGATGCTCTGCGCCGGGTAGGAGGGGGCCGATAGCGGGGCAGCTTGCCGCTTGTCAATGTCAATCGCGGCTGGCGCGCGCCGGGCGGTTGCGCGAGGCGGGCTTGCCGTGGCATGGGGAAGGCAATGGCCTGGGATTTGCCATGGCATAATGGAAAGCATGATGGACAGTCGGATCGGCGCAGCGCTGCAAGGCAAACTGGTAGTTCTGCTGGGAGGCAGCGGCTTTTTCGGGCGGAATCTGGCCGGGGAACTGCTGGAGCGCGGCGCGCGGCTGCGAATCGCCAGCCGACATCCGGAGCGCGCCTTTGCCCTCAAGCCCCTGGGCAACCTGGGGCAGGTGCAATTCCTTCGCTGCGACGTGACGCAGGACGATCAGCTGGCGGCTGCGCTTGTCGGCGCCGATGCAGTGGTCAATCTGGTGGGGGCCTTCACTGGCGATCTCGACAGGTTGCAGGGCAGCGGCGCGGGGCGCGTCGCGCAAGGCGCGCGTGCGGCCGGGGCCAAGGCATTTGTCCAGATATCGGCGATCGGTGCAGATGCGCTTTCGGACATCGCCTATGCCCGAACCAAGGGCGAGGGCGAGGCGGCGGTGCTGGCGGCATTCCCTGGTGCAACCATAGTGCGGCCCTCGCTGCTGTTCGGCCAGGACGACAAGTTCATCAACATGTTCGCCGGACTGATTGCCATGCTGCCGGCACTGCCGGTGTTCGGGCCCGAAGCCCGGTTGCAGCCGGTGTTTGCCGGGGATGCCGCGCGCGCAGTGGCAGAGGCGCTGGCCAATCCCGTCCGCCATGGCGGCAAGATTTTCGAGATCGCCGGGCCGGAAGTCGTGACCATGCTCGAGTTGCACAAGCGGCTTGCCGCAGCGCAGGGCCGTCAGCGACTGTTCGCCGAATTGCCCGATTTCGTCTCGGCGGCCTTCGCCACCTTGACCGGATGGTTGCCCGGCGCGCCGCTCTCACGCGACCAATGGGCCTTGCTGAGTGCCGGCAATGTCGCCTCCGGCAAGTTTCCGGGGCTCAAGGAACTGGGCGTGGAAGCGCATCCGCTGGGCCTGTTTCTTGATCGCTGGATGGTCCGCTATCGCAAACACGGCCGCTTTGGCGAAAAGCCACGCTCTCGGCCCTATCGCGCGGGATAGCGCAGGCGCCCGAGCAACCGCGCCATGCTGAAATGTTCGGCATCGGGGCGCAGCAGCCGGGCCTTGGCTTTCTCGAAGCGCATCACACCTGCGATCCGGCGATCCAGGAAGGCCAGCGTCTCGGCCTTGCCCGCGCTGTCATCGCTGACGAAAATCGCCAGGGTTGCGGTATAGAGCCCGGCCAGGATCGTGCGCTTGGTATAGTGGTTATAATCAGTCGCAGTGTCGCCGGCGAGCCGCCACATGGCATCGGCGCTGTTCCACCCCAGCCGGAGCGACTGAGTGACGTTCTGCGGCATTGCCATGATCGCCAGCGCGCGGCGCAGTGATTCCTCAAGGCCGGAAATCGCATCCAGCCGGAACCGGACCAGCCGGCCAATACGTTCACGAATCGGCAGGGCGAGCAGCGAACCATTGCCGAATTCGAGGCTCATCGCTGCATCGACCGCACCGATCCATGCCGTGATCATCGCCATCGCGCCGCCGGAATAGGCCAGCTCTGCGACTTTCGGATCAATCCCGTGCTTGCGAGCCACCTCGGCGAGTGCCGCCGCGCTCCAGCCGTCGAAGGCCGCAGCGCGCGCGACATCGGGCGCCAGCAGCGCGCGCAGCTCTTCAAGTGTAAGATCAGCCGCCGGCGCCGCAAGACTCACAGCGTCGGCCCGTAGGAGCGCTGGCCGGTGCCGCGCTGGCCGCCTGGCTTGGCGTTGTTCTCGATCTCGCTGACCAGCGCACTGCTGCGCCCGCCAAGCAGGGCATAGTCGCGCGCCGATCGGCCAGAATTGTCTGCCCGGTCGGGATCGGCCCCGGCTTTGAGCAACATCCGCATCATGCCCGTATCGCGGCGATGGACGGCGGAAATCAGCGGGGTCTCGCCCGACGCATTGGGCGCATCGACCCGCGCACGCTTCGCCACCAGCAGCTCAACCCCTTCGGGGAAACCAAGCGAAACAGCGAGCTGCAGCGGCGTCGTGCCGCGCGCGTCCGCCAGATTGACGTTAGCGCCCTGGGCGATGAGGAAATTCATCCAGGTCAGATCGCGGCGTGCGGTGACGATCAGCAGCGCGGTCTCGCCGCTGGTGATGTCGCGGGTGTTGACGATTTGGGAGCCCGGCTCATTGAGCGCGTCCTGAACCTCGTCGCCCTTCTTCTTGCGCACGGCTTCGAGGAATTTGTAGCTGCGCGAGAACTGCGCCGCCGCCGGCATCGGCGCAATCAATGCCGCCGCCAACAGGCCGGCCATGGCCCGCATCACCCAGCGCTTCATGCCGCTTTTGTCTGCCACCCTGTCTTCACTCCTGCTGCCAAGGCCCCCGAAGGCCTTGCGCCTTCGAATCCTCCCTTGCGCCCGCGACTTTAGCAGAGCATGAACCACTTCGCCATGCGCTCCAGATATTCGCTGAAACTCGCCCTCATCGCCGCCATGCTGCCGCTAGCGTTGGCGGGCTGTGACAAACCCACTGTGCCGCCGCCGCTGGCCGGCGCAGCCATCGGCGGCCCGTTCACGCTGACTGACAAGGCCGGAAACACCGTGCGCTGGGCCGATTTTGCCGGCAAGTATCGCATGATCTATTTTGGCTACACGTTCTGCCCTGATGTCTGCCCGCTCGATGTCCAGGCGATGATGCAGGGCTATGCCGCTTTCGAAAAGGCGGAGCCGGAACGCGCAGCGCGACTGCAACCGATTTTCGTGACCATCGATCCGGCGCGCGATACCCAAGCAGTGGTCGGCGAGTTCACCGGTGCCTTTTCGCCCAAACTGCTCGGCCTGACCGGTACGCCCGAGCAGATCGCTATCGCTGCCAAGGCTTTCGCAGTCTATTATGCGCGGGGCACGGAGACTTCAGGCGGCTATCTGAT
>CAXNKI010000218.1:0-4036 GCA_964202645.1 Alphaproteobacteria bacterium
TGAACGAGACCGGTAGCCACCAGAGTGGCCACTCGCCCGCGTCCATGTAAATCCGGGTCCAGCCGAATTCCTGCCAGGTCCAGGCCGCGAGGCCCGCAGGAATTCCATAGATCCCGGCACTCAGCAGCGACCAACCAATCTCACGGCGGATCTGCGGGGCGAGGCCTGCGTGCAGACCCGGCTGGCGCCGCAGGCCTGCCCAGGCAAACAGCCCGCTGACGCCAAGATAGCGCGCAGCGACGATGACGGTCATTGCCGCCATGGCAACTCCTGCCGAAATGATACCTGCCGCCATCATCGGCTTGGCTTAGCAACGCCCAGCGGCTATGGCGAGCGAAGATGGCCGCGCAGTCCCCCCTGATTATCGTCGGAGGCGGCCTCGCCGGGTCGCTCGCCGCGCTGACGCTGGCCGAAAGGCGGCCGGAACTGACGGTGTTGCTGCTCGAAAGCGGCGAGACATTCGGCGGCAACCACACCTGGTCGTTCTTCGATAGCGATGTACCAACTACCATGGCGGCGCTGATCGCGGACTTGCAGCCGGTGAGCTGGCCGCGGCACCGGGTGCGGTTTGCGACACGCGATCGTGTGCTGGATTTCGGCTACAATTCAATCAGCTCCACCGCGCTCGATGCGCTGGTGCGGGCGCGACTGGCGGGCGCGCGGGCTGGCGTGGCAGTCGAACGGCTGGAGGCGGATGGCGTGCTGCTAGCCTCGGGCGAGCGTATCGCCGCGAGCGGCGTGATCGACGCGCGCGGGCCGGACGGCGCAATGCCCGGGCTGGAACTCGGCTGGCAGAAATTCGTCGGCATCGAATTCGCCGCCGCGCCGCCCGAGCCCGACTGCGCCACGGTGATGGATGCGACTGTGCCGCAAATCGGCGGCTATCGCTTCGTTTATGTACTTCCTCTTGGCCCCCAGCGCGTGCTGGTCGAGGACACCTATTACAGCAATGGCCCCGCGCTCGACATTCCCGAAATCGCCGGACGTGTGCGTGCGCTGGCTGCGGAGCGTGGGATTGCGGGCTCGGAACTGCGGCAGGAAACCGGCGTCCTCCCCATCCTGATCGGCGGAGATCCCGATGCCTTTTGGCCCCCTGAAGACCCTATCGCCCGGCTCGGCCTGCGCGGCGGGTTCTTCCATGCAATGACAGGCTATTCCTTCGGCCTCGCACTCCAGATGGCCGATGCGCTTGCCAGCTTCGAAGGCCCGTTCGACAGCCCGTCGCTCGCCCGCTGGAGCCGGAACCGGTTCCTGCGGCACTGGCGCGCTTCGGGCTTTTTCCGACTGCTGGGCCGCATGCTGTTCCGCGCCGCCCGGCCCGACAAGCGTGACCGGATCTTCGCTCATTTCTACCGTCTGCCCGATGCAGTGATCCAGAGGTTCTATGCCGGACGTTTAACCGCCATGGACCGCTGCCGCATCCTCTCAGGCAAACCGCCCGTGCCGCTGGGCGCGGCCATCGGAACGATTCTGGGCCTTAGGAAGGGCAACGGCGAATGAGCGCGCGAGCCGAATTGGTAGTCGCCGCGCGTGAGGCGATCTCCAAGGGCTCGCAGAGCTTCAAGTCGGCGAGCAAGCTGTTTGCACCTGCAACGCGCGAGCGGGCATGGCTGCTCTATTCCTGGTGCCGCGCGCTTGACGACCTGACCGACGGGCAAGAGCTTGGCCAAGGAGCAGGTGCACCGGCCGATCCGGGCGCTACCCAGGCGCGCCTCGTCAACCTAACCGCCGCCGCGCTCGATACGGACGCGCCCGTACCGCAGCCATTCGCCGCACTGCGGCAGGTTGCGCGCGAGACCGGCATGCCGCGCCGCATGGTCGAAGACCACCTCGCGGGGTTTGCGCTTGATGCTGGCGACTGGCGGCCGCAAAATGAGGACGACCTGCTGCGATATTGCTATCACGTGGCCGGATCAGTCGGCTGCATGATGGCGGTGGTGATGGGGGTCGATCCCGCCGATGATGATACGCTTGACCGGGCCTGCGACCTCGGCCTCGCCTTCCAGCTCGCCAATATCGCCCGCGATATCGTGCCTGATGCTGAAGTCTCGCGCTGCTATATTCCGGCTGACTGGCTGGCCGAGACTGCGATCACCGAGGCGGACATGGCCTTGCCGGGCAACCGCGGTGCGCTGGCCGCCATCGCCCAGCGGCTGGTGGCGCTCGCCGAGCCATACCGTGCGTCCGCCCGCATCGGCGCGACTAGGTTGTCGAGGCGTTCACGGCTTGCTGTGCTGGCTGCCAATGCAATTTATGGCGCGATAGGCGAACGCGTTGCCGAATTGGGAACGCACGCCTGGGACCAGCGGGTGTCGATCAGCAAGGCGGGCAAAGCGGCGCTGTTTGCACGGGCGCTGGTGAGAGGCACCCGCAAGCCTGCGCCGGTTCCACGCACCGGGCTGTGGACGCGCCCGCGTTAATCGCGGTGCAGTGTTGGTTCGCGAAGCCGGGCGCCTTGGGAGGCGCGCAACTCTGCCTTCAACTGTTCCACTGGCGGCGCAACCAGAAAGCCGAAACTCACCGCACCCAGCCTGCTTTCGACCGCATGGTGCAGCCGGTGAGCCTGGACGATGCGCTTGAAATAGTCCGAACGTGGGACGATCCGGTGCGGCAAACGCTGGTGCACGATGACGTCATGAAAGCCGAAATAGATCGCGCCATAAGCCGCGATGCCGGCGCCGACTGCTGTCGCCCAATCGCCCCAGTTCGCCTGCACCCCGCCATAAATCAGCGTGATTGATGGCACGGCGAACATCACGGCATAGAGATCGTTCCATTCGAACGGGCCAGTGCGGACGCGGTGGTGGCTGGCATGGAGGAACCAGCCCGGGCCATGCATCACCCAGCGGTGCATGACATTGGCGAACAGCTCCATCGCAGCGACAGTGACGAGGAAAAGGAGGACGACTTCAATCATGGTGGCGCCTTAGCGCCGACGATGCCTGCTGTGCAAATGGTTCAGACCATCAGACTGGCAGTCGCCTTGGCACTGCCGACCACACCAGGGATGCCGGCGCCTGGATGGGTGCCCGCGCCGACGAAATAGAGGTTGGCGAAATGGTCGTCGCGGTTATGCGCACGAAACCAGGCGCTCTGCCAAAGCAGCGGCTCAAGGCTGAAGGCGCTGCCGAGATGCGCTCCGAGATCGGCGGAGAAATCCTGCGGGGTATAGTGGAAACACGTGTCGAGCCGCTCATCGAGATCGGGAATCAACATGTCGCGAACCCGGCCGAGCACAACATCACGGTAGCGCGGTCCTTCCACCGCCCAGTCAACTGGCGCCTTGCCGAGATGCGGAACCGGGGCGAGCGCATAGAAAGCTGCCTTGCCCGCCGGGGCCATGCTCGCGTCAGTGGCGCTGGGATGGTGGAGATAGAGCGAGGGATCTTCCGCCAGTTTGCCGTGCTTGTAGATGTCGCTGAGCAGCGGGCCATATCTGTCCGAGAACAGGATCGAGTGGTGGGCAATATCGGGAAAGCTGCCCTTGAGGCCGAAATGGACGACGAACAGGCTGGGCGACCAACGCTTGCGCTTCAGCCCTCGCAACCGCCGCGCCGCGACAGCGGAATCGGCAATCAAGCCATAGGAGTGCACCAGATCGCCGTTGCTCGCGATCATAGCGGCAGTCAGTTTGAGGCCAGACGCAGTAACCACGCCCGTAACCCGGCTGCCGGAATGCTCGATCCGGCTCACCGCATCGCCTAGGATCAAGGTGCCACCGAGCCGCTCGAACAGCGCCACCATGCCATTAACCAGAGCGCTGGTGCCGCCTTTGGCGAACCATACCCCGCCGCTCTTTTCCAGATGGTGGATCAGCGCATAAATGCTGCTGGTGTTCATCGGATTGCCGCCGACCAGCAGCGTGTGAAACGAAAGCGCCTGGCGCAATTTGTCATTCCTCACGAATTTGCCGGTGAGCGCATAGACCGATTGCCATGCCTGGTATTTCATTAACGCCGGAGCGGCTTTGATCATGCTGGAAAAATGCAAGAACGGCACAGCGCCAAGCTTCTCGTAGCCTTCCTGATAGACACCG
>CAXNKI010000219.1:0-4027 GCA_964202645.1 Alphaproteobacteria bacterium
CCATAATCGGATCGCCGAACTGGCGGATCAGCGTTGGCAGCGCGGCATAGAGCATCGAGGTTTCAAAGGTCGCGCAAACCTCGACAAGGAACACTGCGGCTATGATCGAATTGTTGCTGAAACGCATTTCGTGGCTATCCCCTCGTGCCCGCCGCTCCGGCTTTTGCAAGGGACACCTTCCGATGAAACGCCAGCCGTGGCAATGCCGGAATATGCAGAAGGCCAAAGCATGATCCATCTCCACACTATCTGGTGGGCGCACTACCTTGGCGATCTAGCCGCGTGGAGCGGTGCAGCGCTAGCGGCGCGCTGGCAGTATCGCCACTGGCCGGATGCGGCACAGGCGCTCGCGAAAGTGACGAAGCCGTCTTACCATGTCACTCTGGCACTTGGCGCGTTGGCGGGGGCATGGCTGCTGGGTTCGGCTAATTCGCTGCGGAGTATCGCCGCCGCGCCGTCGCACAGTATCGCAGGCGCGCTCGCCGGGGGGATCGTTGCCGTCGAACTGTGGAAATGGCGAAACGGCGTCAAGCAATCAACCGGAGCGGCCTTCGTGCTGCCGCTCAGCGTCGGAATAGCATTAGGGCGATTGGGATGTCTGTTTTCCGGCCTACCTGACTTCACCTATGGCACGCCGACGGCGCTGCCCTGGGCATTCGAGCTGGGCGACGGCATCGGACGCCATCCGGTCCAGTTGTATGAATCGCTCGCCATGACGGCCTTTGCCATTGCCTTCATCCATGCCCGTAAGGCCGGGAACAACTGGGCTGAAGCCCATGCTTTTCACGCGCTGATTATTGTTTATGCTGGCCAACGTTTCGTGTGGGAGTTTTTCAAGCCCTATCCCGGTGTGGTCGGGCCGTTGAATGTATTCCACCTGCTCATGCTGGGGCTTATGCTATATGGACTCATCTGGTGGCGACGCGGCAGTCCTGAGCCCTCCGGCAGCACTTGACGAGACATCACGCAAGGCCGCACCCTACATCTTCCACGACCAGACGACTTCGCTTTGCGAGACCTGCCTGGAGCCGGTGCCTGCCAAGGTCATCATCGAGGATGAAAAGGTCTGGTATCTCAAACGATGCCTGACCCATGGTGTCCAGAAAGTCCTGATCAGCGACGACATCGATTATTGGCGCCAGCAGAAGCTGTGGCTAAAACCCGGCGACCGCCCCCTCCAGACCCAGACCCGCACCGAGGCTGGCTGTCCGTTCGATTGCGGCCTTTGCCCTGATCACGAACAGCATAGCTGTCTCGCCATCGTCGAGATCAACCAGGCCTGCAATCTCGCCTGCCCGGTTTGCTTCGCCAATGCTGCCGATCTGCACGGCAGCCACCGCCCGCTTGTCGAGATCGCCGCGATGCTCGACGCGCTGGTGGCGAGCGAAGGCGAGCCCGATCTCGTGCAGATTTCTGGCGGCGAGCCGACCATCCACCCGCAGTTTTTCGAAGTGCTCGATCTGGTGAAAGAGCGGCCGATCCGCCACGTGATGATCAACACCAACGGGGTGCGGATTGCCCAGGACCGCGCTTTCGTCGAGCGACTCGCCAGCTATGCGCCGCGCCTCGAAGTCTATCTCCAGTTCGATTCGCTGCGCGACGAGGCGCTGATGGACTTGCGCGGGGCGAAGCTCGCGCGCATCCGGCAACAGGCATTGGAGGAACTGGAAAGAGCAGGCCTTTCAACCACTTTGGTTGCTGTTGTAAAGCGTGGTGTGAATGATGGCGAAGTCGCTGACATCGTCCGCCATGCCTTGACATGGTCCTGCGTGCGCGGTGTGACTTTCCAGCCTGTGCAGGATGCCGGGCGCAACGATGGCTTCGATCCCCGGGAAAACCGGGTGATCCTGACGCAAATCCGCCGCGAGGTGGCCAAATCCGGCGTGTTCGGCCTTGATGACATGATCCCCCTGCCCTGCAATCCTGACCAGATTTGCATCGGTTATGGCCTGCGCGCCGGAACCGAGGTCACGCCGATCACTTCGCTGCTCCCGCGTGATTTGGTGCTGCAGGGGCCAAACACGATTAGCTATGAAGCCTATCCCGCGCTGCGCACATCAATTCTCGACCTGCTGAGCCTTGCCACCACCCAGTGCAACACCGAGGAGAAGCTTGCGGGTCTGCTCTGCTGCCTCCCGCAAGCGATGGTGCCGCAGGAGCTGAGCTATGCGAACAGCTTCCGCGTGGTGATCCTGCAATTCCTAGATCGCTACAATTTCGATCTCGCAACGGTGAAGCGCAGCTGCGTCCATTTTGTTACCGGCGATGGGCAGATCATTCCTTTCGACACCTACAACACCTTCTATCGCGAGGGCGCAGAGGGCGCTGGCGTGGTCGCGAAGCACCGCAGTCTGGCGGCAAGGAGACGGGAAGCGTGAAGACCCTTGGCGGAGTGCTGATGGCTACCGGCATCCTGATTGCCGGGCTCAGCGGCCTGTGCAGCCTCATCCTCTTCCTCACCGAAGTGACTTCGCCTTACAACAAGATGGAAGACCTGATTGCCATGATAATGGGCTTTGGCGGCATCCCATTTGCCATCGGACTTGGCCTGTTTTTCCTGGGGCGGCAGCTGAGCAGATCGGCGGAGCAGAACTGATGCAGAAAGTGTTTGGCGGCCTGTTCATCGCCACCGGCATTCTGGTGGCTGGTCTCAGCGGTCTGTGCACATTTTTTATGTTCGCCGAATCCGCCTCGCCAGAGACTTTTTCAGCCGAATCCATCGGGATAGTGGCGATTTTCGGGGGCATTCCCTTCGCCACTGGGATCACGTTCATCCTGTTGGGTCGCTATCTCATCAAGAATGCGAGTGAAAGCTGATGCAGAAGGTCTTTGGCGGACTGATGCTGGGCTGCGGAATTCTGGTCGCCGGGCTCAGCGGGCTTTGCACGCTGCTCGTCGCGGGCACATCGCTGTTGGGCGCGTCAGGCACCCAGGAGATGATGTCAGTGATCCCAGCCGCGCTGATCTTTGGCGGCATCCCCGTCGGCATTGGCATTGGCCTGTTCTTCGGCGGGCGAGCGCTGATCCGTTCGGCCAAGGCCGATGAAGAACGCAATCCGCCAACATTCTGAAGTCCGGGAGCCAAAATGAACCGCCGCTTCGCCCTCGTCGCCCTGTCGCTCGCACTTATCGCTGCCGCGCCGCCGCGCCGGCCCGCGCCGCCTCCAGCGCCGCTGCCTGATATTGTCCGCGTCGCTATGGTCACAGAACAGGGCACAATCACGCTCGATCTGGATCACAAGCGAGCGCCAATCACCACACGCAACTTCGTGACCTATGTCGATCAGCGCCGCCTTGATGGCATCGTGTTCTATCGCGCCATGCGGCTGGCGTGGGGTGAACAACCCAATGGCCTGATCCAGACCGGCACCCGGGGCGATCCGCGCCGCGAGCTAGGGCCCATCGCGCATGAGCCCACCAGCCAGACCGGCGTGCTGCACAAGGCCGGCGCGATCTCGATGGCGCGCTGGGCGCCGGGCACGGCCAAGGGCGATTTTTCAATCCTGCTGTCCGACATGCCCGGGCTCGATGCCGATCCCGCTTCAGCCAACCCCGAACTCCAGGCCGGCTTTGCCGCCTTCGGTTATGTCGTCTCGGGCATGGACGTAGTGCGCAAGATCTGGGACCAACCGCTGTCTTCAACCCAGGGCGAAGGCATAATGAAGGGCCAGATGCTGGAGCGGCCGGTCAAGGTGCTGACGGTCCGGCGAGTGGCTATCCCGCCTGCCCCGCCAGCACCCTGACCTCTGAACCTCAAGCCACGCCTTCCTTCTTGCCGACATTGCCCCAGTCGACATTGCGGGTGGCATACATCACGCCTGCCAGCGCGGCGAAGAGCAGCACTGAACCGATCAACAGCGACCATGCCTCAAGGTTGAGCAGCACGAACAGCAGCGCATAGAGGCCGGTTAGCATCGCTCCGATAAACTGCCCGCGACGCCAGCCTTTCAGCACCGCCGCGCTGTAGCTGGACAACAGCCCGATAATGGCCGCCGAAGCTGTGACATAGGCCGGGGTGAAACCGATC
>CAXNKI010000220.1:0-4027 GCA_964202645.1 Alphaproteobacteria bacterium
GTTTCCGGCCACCCTGGCCGGCCTGAGCTCGAAGCGCTCTATGGCTGGATCCGGCCGGAAGTGCTGGTGCCGGTGCATGGGGAAGTGCGCCACATGCGCGAGCAGAACCGGGTCGGTAAAGCCAGCGGCATCAAGCAGACGGTGTTCCAGAAGAATGGCGACCTGGTGCGCCTCGCGCCGGGCAAGGCGGGCAAGTTCGGCGAAGTCCGCTCGGGCCGTCTGCTGCTCGATGGCGACATCATCTCGCCCGCTGATGGCGAGGCGATGATCATGCGGCGGCGCATTGCGTTCAACGGTGTAGTGACGGTCGCTCTGGCGCAATCCGGCAGGGCCAAGGTTGCCGGGCTTGGGCTGCCGCTCGACGAGGACTATGCGGATTTCGTTGCAGAGGCCGAAGCCGATATCTTCACCTCTGTTGGCAAGATGAAGGCCGGCGAGCGCGGCGATCCCGCCAAGCGCAGCGAAGCCGCCCGCCTTGCCGCGCGTCGCGCCGCCCAGCGCTGGTCTGGCAAGAAGCCGCAAGTGCAAGTCTTGATGATGGATGATTAACGATGAACGGGACCTCTATTATCGCCATTTACGGGCTGTTCTGGGTGCTGTGCGCTTTTATTGTGATGCCTTTTGGCATCCGCACCCATACAGAAGTGGGTGAAGAATTGATCGCCGGACAGGCAGACAGTGCGCCAGCCAATTTTAACCCGAAGCTGGTCGCCTTGCGTGCGACCCTGCTCTCGCTTGCCCTGTTCGGTCTCTTTTACGCCAACTATGTCGAAGGTTGGATCAGCCCCGATGACTTCAATTTCTTTGGTCAGCCGCCATCTTATGACGGCAGCAAATAGGGCTTACCGCCGCAACCGCTCGATCGCCTGCGCCAGTGCGACATAGAGCTTGCCCATGTCTGACGAGAGCAGGGTAATCCCCAGCGCATCGCCGTCGCGAGTAGAGAGAACCTGGCGCAGCATCGCCTCGAAATCGTGGATATAACGATTGACGTGCGCTTGCAGCTCGGGATCGTTCTCGTAGGCCTGCATTACCGCCTTGCTTTCGCCAGCCTGCAGCAGAGTGACTGCGCGGCGCGTGAAGATACCGCGATCGCCCTTCAGGTAAGCTGACCATGCAATGTCGCTGACATCGCTGCCCAGATTGCGAGTGATGTCGATCGCATGGGAATTGAGCGATTCGGTAATGAGCGCAACGCGGCGAGAGAAATCATTCTCTACACGCTCTTCGGCGCGTTCTCGTGCATGCGCCACACGGCGTTCAAGATTGCCAGCGAGTTCATCGACCCGGGCCAGCTGATCGCGCAGCTGGATCGTGGTTTCGCGGCTCACTTCACTGGCGCGTGTCGTCGCCAGTTCGATTTGCGCGGCGAGCGCGGTGCCGCGATCCTCGACAATTCGGCCCAGCGCCTCGGTCAATTCGTTCTCGAGCTTGCCGGTCAGATCACTGCTATTGCGCGCCACTTCCTCGATGGCGGCCTGAAGCGCTGCAATCGCCTTGCTCTGTGCGTCCGATTGCTCGCCGATCCGGCCGTGCAGGGCATCGATGCCCTGCGCTGCAGTGGCAAGCTCCTCGTGCGTATTCCCAATGGCCTGCATCAGATTGTCGCCCAGCGAGGCCGTCTCTTCAGTCAACATTCGCATCGCCTTGATGCGGGTTTCGACCGAACCGAGCCGGAGTTCCGCTTCGGAAAGCGCCAGGGGCAGATGTTCGCGGCTGTGTTGCGAGCCGGCCTGGATGATTTCGAGCAAACGCACGCTGGAGTCGGTTAGTCCGGCAATCTCGCCGTCGGTCTCGCTCACCAGCACACGGCCCGCCGCAAGTCGCTCTTCCAGCCCGGCCAGGCTCGCGCTGATGCGCTCCTCGGTATCGCTTGCAAGCGCTGAAACTGAATCCAATTTGCCTTCGAATTCACTGATCTGGCGCGCGACTGCATCACCATGGTGCTCGATTTTGCGAAAGCGTTCGAGCTGGCTCGTCTGACGTTCGCTGATTTCGTCATCGATCTGCGCGAGCCTTTCAGACAGCGCGGTGGCCGATGAATTCTCCGCCTGCGACAGCTTTTCGGCCAATTCAGCCGAGCCTTCCGCTAGTGCGGCGATACGAGCGCTGAGCGACTCGATCGCCTTGGCCTGATCTTCCTCTAGCCCCCGACGCACAGCATCCGCGCGTTCGACAACTTCGCCGAACCGGCGCTCAGTGAGTTCCTCAAGCTTGGCGGACTGATCGAGCAGGCCCGTCATGGTTTCATCAGCCCGTGTACTCAGAGTTGTGACCTGGCGTTCGCTCGCCTGACCGAATTCGTTGATCCGTTTGAACCCGGTGATCATTTCCTGAACTTGTGCCTGGGCCGTGCGGCCGGCATTGCCGATGTTGTTGGTCACATCACGCGCGGCATTCGCGATTACCGGCAATTGCCCGCGCAATTTCTCCATATTGTCGAGCGCAGCGGCGCTTACCGTGCCTATCGCTTCGATCTGGTCACTGTTTTCCTTGATCAACGATTGCAGCGTCTCGGCATTCTGGGACAAGCGCTCAGTCGCCAGCCGGCCAAGCGATTCCAGATCGCGTGCCTGCGCTGCGATAAATTCCCGCGCGAGGCTCAGCTCGCTGTTGGTGGCAGTTAGCCGCGCGGAAAGCCGCTCGGATTCTATCCCGAGCAATTGTGCTGCATCGTTGAACCGCGCAGCTTCGCGCCGGCTTGTGCGCATGACCAGCAACCAGACCACGCAAATCAGGAGTGCCGGGCCCGACCATGTTCCGAACCAGGACAGACCTTCGTCAAGAGTGGGCGGGGAAGCGAAGGCAGCGCGCTTTGACCAGGCGAATGTGCCGGTCCATGCGAGCACGGCCATTCCCGCCAGAGCCGGGGCGAACAGCGCGCGCGCAGGCTTGGGAGCGGATTCTTCCGCATCCCAGTCGGCATAGCGTGGATCAAAGTCGGGAGTGCGGGTTTCGGCAGTCGAAGACCCCACTTCCTCGGTCAGCAGCATTTCGTCGTGGCCCGGCTCTTTACCGGTCACGTCGACGGCGACAACATGATTTCCCCTGTTCATACCCTGTAGATTAACACAGATATCCACAGGACAAACCCCAGATTAACCTTCAATGTCTATTGCTTGGTTATGGCCTACGAAACCGGAGCTCTGGACGCGACACTCGCAGCAGCGGCGGGCGACGATCCGCAACTGTTCGCCGAGTTGCGCCGCGCCTTCCTTGAAAGTGTCACCCGCCAGGTCGATTTGCTTGGGCGCTCGCGCTGCGATGGTAACTGGCAGCTCGCAGCCTTGCGGCTGAAGGGACTCGCGTCAAGTTTTCATGCTGAAACGCTCTGCGATCTGGCCGAGGAAACCCTTGATGCCGCGCCAGGTGATCCTGCTGTCGTGCGCCGCCTGCAGCAATTCATCGATACATTCGCGCAAGACTGATCCGGCGCTCTCCCGGATCTTGGCATCAAGCCTTGGCATCGCACCGGGCGAACCCTATATGACCAGCGCCTGCTGCGAGGAGAAGAGCGCTGCGCGTCGCCGTGCTATCCATGCTCAAGCTAGGTGGGCTTGATCCAACCGAGCTGGGAGCAGCAAACGCGCCCGCGCCTGCGCCGCGTGCGTTCCTTCGCATCGGGCCGGCGAGCCTGGCCAGGCACCAGTTGTCACTGGCCCTTGCCATGGATTGCCAGCGCATCGTCTGCATCGCGACGGGCATGACCCCGGAGTTGGTGCAGTTGCAGCATGACAGTGAGCGCGCCGGCGCGCGTTTTCACATGGTTTCTGGCGCGCAAGGCCTGGCCGGGCTGGTAACCGCCGCCGACGATGTGGTGGTCATTGCCGACGGGCTGCTAGCCCCTCTCGATACCGCAACCAGCCTGCTCGAAGGGGCATTCGCGGTGCTGGTCCAGCCGGTGGAGAGCGGGCTTTCCGGCGGTTTCGAGCGGATCGATCTCAATCATGCCAGCGCCGGTCTGATGCGGATACCGGGGCGCCTCGCCGAACGTCTGCATGAGCTTTCGGCCGATTGCGACGTCGAT
>CAXNKI010000221.1:0-4026 GCA_964202645.1 Alphaproteobacteria bacterium
CTGCCTTCATGGCCAGTTGCAACAAGGGCTCAACCCGCATCGATACCAAATTTGTCGGCGAGGCCGGCGCACAGCCCAGAATCGATGTCCATGGCCCCAGCACATTGCTGCGCTATGACCTCACGCCCAATCAGCCGACCTCTGACGAAGAACCAAAGCTCAACGTGTCGGATCTATCAGTCGATGACCCGCTCTGGGCATTGCTGCGACAGGGGTTGAAGCTGCCTATTCGGCTCAGCAACAATCCGCTTGTGGTGTTTGACACTTCGGCTGATCGCGCGCGCATCGGCCAGTTCGTCACCTGGTGCGGCGGCTGAGCTGGTCAATCATAGCGGCGCGGCACCGATCGCTTCATCTCGCGGCCGATTGCTTCGAGTTTTGGCAGCATCTGCTGCATGGCACTCGCCATTCCGGCCATGCCGGTCATCATCTGTGGCACGCGCTCGGCCAATTCCTGCGGCATTGCGCGACCTTCAGGGCCCATCATGTCGCCAAGCGTGGCACCGGGATCGATATTGCGGGCAGTGTCCCTGTCGCCCATCGATTCCATCGCATTGGCAAACGGGGCCATTTTCATGCCCATCATCGCCTCGCTCAGCGAAGCAAGCGCCGTGGCGATCAAAGTCTGGAAGGCGGGATCAGACAACCGCGCGACGGCCTCATCCATCTTCCGATTATCGGTGCCGCGTTCGCGCGCCATGGCAGGAAGCGGAGTGAGGACGGCTAGCGCGATTGCTGCACCAATCAGCCTGAGACGGATAGTCATGGGAAACTTGCTCCTGCGCCATGCGAATCGGGTATGCAGGCATTGGTCTGCTGCAGCTTTCACATGGCCGAACACGTTCATGTTTTCTTTGACTTTCGTGAACAAATATTCCCGCGACATTGCCTTGCTTCGACCAAACCGCGCACTATGAAGGCATCTTGCAACCAATCAAAACGGAGAGATTCTGATGTTCAGTCACGTCGTCGTCGGCAGCAATGATCTTGCCAAATCCAAGGCCTTTTATGATGCTGTGTTCGCTGCAATGGGCGCCAATCCCGGCGCCGACATGGGCACGCGCCTGGCCTATGGCCACAAGGGCGGCAATTTCATGGTGACGACTCCAATCAACGGTGATCCCGCCTGCCATGCCAATGGCGGCACGATCGGCTTTTCGATGGACAGCCCCGAGCAGGCCGAAGCCTGGCACGCAGCCGGCGTTGCTGCCGGCGGGACCAGCTGCGAGGATGCACCCGGCGTGCGCGATCTCGGCTTTGCCAAGCTCTATCTTGCCTATCTGCGCGATCCAGATGGCAACAAGCTGTGCGCCATGGCCACCCCGGCCTGAGAAGCCAGAACCATGAAACTGATGAACCTGCGGCTTGGCTGCAATGATCTGGCCAAAGCCCGCACTTTCTATGACGCCACCTTTGGCGCGCTGGGCGTCGAACGCGCGCCGATGCCTGAGGAATATCCGATTGCCATGTACAAGCTGCCTGGCGGGCCGAATTTCGTGGTCGGCCCTGCGCGCGACGGCAATCCGGCAACCCATGCCAATGGCGGCACGATCCTGTTCGGCGCTGACAGCGAAGAGCAGGTCGCGGCATGGCATGCGGCGGGCATGGCAAATGGCGGCAGCTGCGAAGGCCAACCCGAACCCAAACCGCAGGCACCCGGATCCTATGGCGCCTATTTGCGCGATCCGGACGGCAACAAGCTGGCGGCGTTCTACAACCTCAACCTCGGCTGAGCGGAGTGGCGGTTGCAGTCCGGCCGGACGGCAGCCGCCACCCCATCTCGCGCGAATGGGTGCCTGAGGTGCCCGTCGCGCTCGAATTCAACGGGCTGTCTTATGCGGTGATGATGGCGACGCCTGCCGATCTCGCCGATTTCGCAACGGGCTTTGCGCTGGCTGAAGGCCTGATCGGTCAAGCGGACCAGGTCACTGATCTGGCGATTGCCGAAGTCGAGCACGGCTGGATCGTGCGCGCCACGCTTGCCGGGCTCGGCGCGGAGCAATTGGGCGAACGGGTACGTACGCGGGTTGCCGAATCGAGCTGCGGGCTGTGCGGGATTGAAAACCTCGAGGCCCTGGCCAAGCCGCTGCCGCCCGTCCCGCCGCATGAACCGCTCGCGCATCAGGCGATTTTTGCTGCGCTCGGGGCACTTGGCCACCACCAGTCACTCGGAAACAGAACGGGCGCGGCCCATGCTGCTGCCTGGTGCGACGACAGCGGGGCCATCGGCTGCATCCGAGAGGATGTCGGGCGGCACAATGCGCTCGACAAGCTGGTTGGTGCCATGGCCCGCGCAGGCCGCTTGTTGGCGCCTGGCTTCGTCCTCTCGACTGCGCGGTGCAGCTACGAAATCGTCGAGAAGGCCGTGCGCGGCGGCGCGACTTCGCTGGTCACCGTGTCACTGCCGACCAGCATGGCCGTGGAGCGGGCGCGGGCCGCGGGGCTCAGCCTTTGGGCGCTGGCACGCGAAGACAGTGTATTGCTGGTGAATGACGGCTCGAATCAGCGCGCCAGCAGATAGATCGCGTGTTCGGCACGCAGGTTGGCCAAGCCTGCCCCGATCTGCGTATCTCCAGAAAGAAACCACGCGCGCTCCACCGTGATCCCGCGTTCCTTAACCAGATCGCCAAAGTCAGCGATGGTCAGGTGGTGGATGTTGGGGGTTTCATACCAGGCAATCGGCAGCAGCCGGGTGACCGGCATGCGCCCGCCGGTCAGCAGCGACAGCCGCACCCGCCAGTGGGCAAAATTGGGGAAACTGACAACCGCGTGCCTGGCAATCCGCAGCAATTCGTCGAGCGCCTTGTCGGGCCGCATCATCGTCTGCAGTGTTTCGGACAAGATCGCATAATCGAACGACTGATCGGGATAGAAAGCCAGGTCCGCATCGGCATCGCCCTGAATCACCGACAAGCCCTTGGCGACGCATGCCGCGACATCGCTGCCATCGATTTCCATGCCGCGCGCATCGCAGCCCTTGGCACGCAAGGCCTCGAGCAATGCGCCATCGCCGCAGCCGACATCGAGCACCCGTGTGGCCGGCGCGACATGAGCGGCGATCAGCGCCAGATCGGGGCGGAGCAGGCTCATTGCGACAAGAACCCAGCAACCACCCGGTCAAGCGCGGGGACGTCCAGCAGGAAGCTGTCATGCCCGAACGGCGCAGACAGCTCGACAAAACTGACCGGCGCGCCGGCGGCGTTAAGCGCATGGGCGAGCGTTCGCGAGAGCTCGGTGGGATAGAGCCAGTCGCTGTCGAAGCTGACCACGCAGAATTTCGCCTTCGAGGCTCTGAATGCGTCGGCCAGCCGCCCGCCCCCCCCATTACTCAGATTCTCTTCGGCGAGATCGAAATAGCTCATCGCGCGAGTGAGATAGAGGTAGGAATTGGCATCGAAGCGATCCTTGAAGCTCGCACCCTGGTGCCTCAGGTAGCTTTCCACCTGAAAATCGGCGTCAAAGCCGAAGGTCTTCTCGTCGCGGTTCTGCAGGCGGCGACCGAATTTCTCGGTGAGGCTGCTTTCCGAAAGGTAAGTGATGTGCGCCGCCATGCGCGCGACGCTGAGCCCGGCATCGGGTGCCTTGCCGGTGCCATAATAGGCCCCCTCCTGCCAGTCGGGGTCGGCCATGATCGCTTGCCGGCCGACTTCCTGAAAAGCGATATTCTGCGCGGGCATGGTGGCTGTGCCAGCCACACACAGGACCCGTTCGGCCAGTTCTGGCCAGTTCGCCGCAAGGCTGAGCGCCTGCATCCCCCCCATCGATCCGCCGACCACTGCGTAGAGCCGCTCGATCCCCAGCGCATCGAGCAGAGCAACTTGTGCACGCACCATGTCTCGCACGGTGATTACCGGAAAGCGCATGGCCCAGGGTTTGCCGTCGCTCGCGGTCGATCCCGGGCCGGTCGAGCCCATGCAGCCGCCCAGCACATTGGCGCAAATGACATGAAAGCGGGCCGTATCAATTGGCTTGCCGGGGCCAACCATGCGGTCCCACCAGCCGGGCTTGCCTGTGATCGGGTGCTTG
>CAXNKI010000222.1:0-4023 GCA_964202645.1 Alphaproteobacteria bacterium
CACCGCCCGCAAGTTTATTCCGGCATCGGCGAATTGGAGGCGGGGGGCTTGCTCAGGGAGTTTTTTGCCGGCCGGCGGGGCTGATCAGACCTTCTGCCATTGCAGGACATGGCGCCGGCTCGAGCCATCCTTGAGCGCCTCATGCGCCGATAGCTCAAGACCGCCCGTACCATCGAACACGGCGAGGCGGCGCTGCTCGGTGCCGGTGATGTCCGGGTTGAGCGACATTGTCACATCATGCACCACCTCCTCACCAGCGATTCGCCAAGGGCCGGCATAGTGGAAGTAGCTGTCGAAGGAGGCGGCCTTCTGTTCCGCGCTGGCATGGCGCGCATTGGCAATGCCGAAGCCTCGGCGATCGCCCCGCGCGATGCTGGCGGTCATAATGCCATCGGCGGTATAGATGATATAGCCGTGTGCAGCTTCGCCATAGGGTCGGGTGACGCCGCCATCGGAATATTCGATTCGCCAGTCGACGAGCGTCCATGCGCCAATGAAATGTTCCGGGCTATGCGGCATGGGGATCCTTTGTATGCATTCACAGGCCTCGCCAGATCTTCAGCGCCGCCGAATCGGGCGGGCCGAAGCTTCGCCGCCCGCAATCGGCGGGCATGAAGCGGCGATCATAGCAAAGCCGAAGTTCCCGCAAAAAACCATTCCGGCTGAGTTCCACCCCTACGCGCCGTTCGCGCCAGTCAGGGTTGCTGGCTGCGAATGCGCGGCGCAGGTCGCCGACAGTCAGGCCTTGCTGACGCGACAGCTGGTCCGCATCCGGCCAGCGCAGCGAGCGCCACAGGATGCTGCTGGTGCGGAAATAGGCCTCGGGAGTCCGGGTTATGCAGCTGCCGTGCTTGGCCCATTCGTGTTCGAGAAGCCACGGCACCGGAGTCATGCAGAGGTTTTGCCGGATGAGCGCCGGCGAGGGACGCGGCGTGAGGCTGCACCACTGCGGCGGCGGTCCGCTGCGCGCTTCGGGCCAAAGGCCGTGGAGCACAAAACCGAAGCGGCCATTGCGGCCCGAGCATTGCATCGAAACCTTGTCGTTGTGGCAAAATTCCGGCGACCAGCTCACCGCGAGCGTATAGCCGGCAATGGCCACGCGGCGGCTGGGTCCGTCCTGCCGGACCTCGCGCGGCGGATCCAGGCGCTGGGGGACGCTGCACTGATAGGCCTGGGCATTGGCCGCGACCGGGTGTGCCAGCAGGGCAAGGGCCAGCGCCAGCGTCCTCAACGCCCCATCCTCCTCATATAGGGGTGAAATCCAGCCCGATATCGGCAGCAGGCGCGCTTTGGGTCAGGCGCCCGACCGACACATAGGTCACGCCTGTGGCGGCAATCGCACCGATGGTATCGAGCCGTACGCCGCCCGAAGCCTCGCAGGGCACGCGTCCGGCGATCAGCGCGACCGATTCACTGAGTTCAGCCAGGCTCATGTTGTCGAGCAACAAGTGGCTCGCGCCTGCTGCCAGCGCAGGGCCGATCTGGGCGATGTTGTCGACCTCGCAAATGATGCTTTGCACGCCCGCCGCCTTTGCTCGCCGAACTGCTTCGCCCACATCGCCGGCTACAGCCACATGGTTGTCCTTGATCATCGCCGCATCCCACAGACCCATGCGGTGGTTCCGCGCGCCGCCCATGCGGGTCGCGTATTTCTCAAGGTGGCGCAGGCCAGGGATGGTCTTGCGGGTGTCTAGCAAGGTGGCGTGCCCCGCCATCGCCTCGACGTAGGTGCGGGTCATCGTGGCGATGCCGCTGAGATGCTGAACGGTGTTGAGCGCGCTGCGCTCGGCGGTCAGCAAGGCGCGGGCATTGCCCGTGAGGCGCATCAGGTCGCTGCCCGCCGGAACAGATTCGCCCTCGGCAACCAGGATCTCAATTTCCATAGCGGGATCGAGTTTGCGGAAAAATGCGGCAGCAATCGGCAGGCCGGCCACGACGATGGCATCGCGGCTGTCCATAACCCCGGCAAAGCGCGCTTCGGCCGGGATCACGCTTTCAGACGTCACATCATGCCCACCACCGGGCAAGCCAGTGCCAAGGTCTTCAGCGAGCGTGGCGGCTATGAAAGCATCGAGATCGAAGCCGGGGTGAGTGAACGAATCCATGCCTCGTTCATCGCAAACCCGCAGGCCTGTGTCGAGCGGTCAGCCTGCGCTGTCCCGCTCTTTCCAGCCCCATGACAAGAAGCTGGGTAGAATGTTTCGCACCTCAAAGCCGTGGTCGAGATCGGCAAAATGGTCGGTGACGCATGCGCGCGAGCTGGGCGGCGTGAATTGATAGATGAGAAATGCCCCGCCTGGGCGCAGCACGCGGTAAGTTGCCGCAGCAATCGCCGATCCCACGCCTTCGGGCAGGGTCGAGAACGGCAGGCCTGAGAGGACATAGTCGGCATGGTCATGGCCGTGCGCAGCGACGATATCTTCGACATCGGCGGCAGAGCCCAACACCGCAATAAAACGGCTGTCGCGGATCGTCGCGCGCAGATAGTCGATATAGTGCGGATTGGTGTCGATAACTATCAGCTGCGCATCGCGCCGCAGCTTGTCCAGCACCGGGCGGCAGAATGTGCCGACGCCAGGGCCATATTCTACGAACACCTTGGCAGTGTCCCAGCGCACTGGGGCCAACATTTTGTCGATGGTATAACGCGACGATGGGATGATTGAGCCAACCATCACCGGATTACGCAGGAATCCGGCGAAAAACACTCCCCAAGGGCCCATTGCCTGCTTGATCTGGCGCTTCAATTTTTGCGGCAACGCCTCGCGGGCAAGCTGGTTGCTGGACATGCTGAGAGGCGGCCTATGGAAGCGAAGTGGGAGGTCGAAAGCAGTCGTTTACAAATTTGGCGCGGCTTGGCAAGCGCGGCCATTCCGGGTTGCCGCTAGGCGGCGCTAGAGAATCTCGTGCACTGTGTCTTGAGGGCGGCAAAGGCGGACGCCCTTTTCAGTCTCCACCAATGGCCGCTCAAGCAGGCGAGAATCGGCCGCCATGGCAGCGAGCACGGTGGCGGAATCGGCTTGGGGCAGGCCGCGCTCCTCGGCATCGGTGCCGCGCAGGCGCAGTCCCTGCTGCGGGGTGATGCCGGCATCGGCATATAGCTGGCCGAGCTTTTCGGCACTCGGCGGATGCTTGAGGTATTCGATCACCGTGAGCTCCACGCTCGGCGTTTCCTCTAGAATCGCCAGCGTCTTGCGCGAAGTGCCGCATGCCGGGTTGTGCCAGATTGTCGCCTTCATGCTGTTTTTCTCTCCTGCGCGAATAGTTGCTGCGCGCCGCTGTTAGCCGGGCGCGGGCCAATGGGCAAATTTGACCCTTGTCAATGCAACAGATTCGCATTAGCGGCAGAGTTGTTATTGCAAATCATTCGCATTAAAGGAACCCAATGCCGCGTCTGTCCATAGCGTTGCTGACCACAGCAGCCAGCCTAGCGTTGGCCGTTCCCGCTTGGGCAGGAGAAGAAGCGCCTGAAATCGTTGTCATTGGCTACGCTGAGGGATACAATGCGGACCAGTCGGTGACAGCAACCAAGACTGACACGCCGCTGCTTGACGTGCCGCAGAGCATCCAGGTCGTCACCCGGGCCCGGCTCGATGATCAGGCCAGCCACAGCCTCGCCGATGTGCTGCGCTATGTGCCGGGCGTTACTGTCGGTCAGGGCGAGGGCAACCGCGACCAGATCACCCTGCGCGGCCAGAACACGAGCGCCGACTTCTTCCTCGATGGCGTGCGCGACGACGTGCAATACTATCGCGGTCTCTACAATATCGAGCGGGTGGAAGTGCTCAAGAGCCCCTATGCGCTGATCTTCGGTCGCGGCGGTGGTGGTGGCATCATCAACCGGGTGCAGAAGACCCCGAATACTGATGGCTTCAAGGCTTCGGCCAGCGCGGCGGTTAATACCTTCGGCGCTTGGGACATTGCCGGCGACATCAACCTGCCGTTGGGCAGCGAGACGGCGCTGCGGATCAACGGCACTTACGAGCAATTCGCCAACCACCGCGATTATTACGGTGGCGAGCG
>CAXNKI010000223.1:0-4017 GCA_964202645.1 Alphaproteobacteria bacterium
GGCTCTGGCGGCATGGAGTATGCGCTAGCGGCGCAGGCAGCGGGGCACGATGTCACGCTTTATGAGCGCGGCAGCGCGCTTGGCGGAGTGATGGGCTGGGCGGGCAACTACAAGACCCTGCGCAACATGGAGCAGATCGCCTACCAGCCGCAATATCACCGGCGGATGATCGAGAAGCACGGCGTCGAGGTCCGTCTGGGCGTCGACGTGACGGCGGAACTGGTGCTGGCCGAGCGGCCAGATGTCGTCGTGGTGGCAACCGGCGCGCGGCCAGCCTTGCCTGAGGCCGAAGGGCTGGGTGCTGCGCTCAAGAGCGGCTTTGCCCTGACGCTGGATGACGTTCTGCAAGGCGCGGCGCTGACCGAGGGTCCGATTGCCATCTGGGGCGGGGGCGAGGGGATCGAGCTGGCGCTCGACCTCGCGCAGCAGGGCCGCAGCGTGCGCCTGCTCGATCCCAAACCGCAGCTCGCACCGGCGCCCTATCTTGGCTCACGGCTCGGCTGGGTGCTGCGCTGGGCGGCGCAGGCCGGGCTGGCGACCGAACAGGATACCGTGCTGGTGAAGATTGAGCCCGGCACCGTCACCGTGAGCAAAGGCGGCGCGCAAGAGGCGATTGCCTGCGCCGCGCTTGTCCTCGCGCCGGGGCGCGTGGTGCATGATCCGCTGTCTCAGGCGCTCAAGGGGAGCGGCATTACAGTGCAGGTTATCGGCGATGCGCGCAGCCCCCGCGCTTACGGCAATGCGATCCACGAAGCCGCCTATCTGGCGCGGCGTA
The DNA here is from genome assembly GCA_964202645.1 of Alphaproteobacteria bacterium. Lineage (GTDB taxonomy): Bacteria > Pseudomonadota > Alphaproteobacteria > Sphingomonadales > Sphingomonadaceae > Novosphingobium. The sequence goes on from CAXNKI010000223.1 coordinate 776, forward strand.
TCTGATAAGAAGACGGGAGAAAACAGGATGGACTGGCTGACCGATGACCAGCGCGCGCTGCGCGATATGGCGGCAACATTCGCGCGGAAGGAAGTCGAGCCGATCGCCAACCAGATCGATCTCGACGAGCACACGCCGGACGAACTCGTCGCCAAGGCGGCAGCGTTGGGGCTCTATGGGCTCTACACTTCGCCCGAATACGGCGGCTCGGGCGCGGACATGGTTTCGGTCTGCCTGGTCAGCGAAGAACTGGCCAAGGCCAGCCCGGCCTTTGCCGGCATGCTGACGGTGCAGATGGTGCTGTGCCCCAGGACGGTCGAAATCCTCGGCACCGAGGAGCAGAAGCAGCGCATCCTGACGAGGAACAGCTCGGGCGAACGGCTGCTGGCCTATTCGCAGAGCGAGCCCGCCGGGGCGGCCAATATCGGCCAGCACCTGACCAAGGTAACCCCTGACGGAAATGGCTATCGCATCGACGGCTCCAAACTGTTCTGCACCCAAGGCACCGCGGGGACATGGCTGGTCATGGCCAAGTCGAAGGACCGCAGCGGCAGCGAAGGCTATGGCTGCTTCATCGTAGAGCGCGAAGACGAAGGCTTCGAGATCGCCCCGCACGAGAACAAGCTCGGCTGGCGCGGCACCAACACCGGGCCGATTTCGTTCAACAACGTCTTCCTCGATGACGACGACGTGCTGGGTGACATCCTGACTGGTGGCTTTTCACACCGCGCGGCCAATCAGGCCAACCTGCTCGCGCATGTCGCGACGTCAATCGGCTGCGCGCAGGGGCTGTTCGACAAGACCATCGAATACGTGCGTCAGCGCCGCCTCTATGAGCGCGACATGGCCGATCTCCAGCCGATCGGTTACTGGCTCGCCGAAAGCCACGCCAAGATCACCGCCTGCCGCGACTTGCTCTACACCACGGTGCGCGAGTTCGAAGCCGGGACAATGGCACCCGAAAAGCACAACATCTGCAAGGCCTTCATCGGCGAGACCTGCTTCGATGTCTGCGTCAAGCTGGTGCAGATGTGGGGGGGCAGCGGCATCATGAACTCAACCGGCGTCAACCGCTACATGCGTGATGCCCGGGCGAAATGCGTTGCCGAAGGGGCGACCGAAATGCACTACGCGATCATCGCCAACCAGTTGCTCCACGGCCAGCCGACGCTGGTGCCGAAGAACATCGTCAAGCCCGCCTTGAGCTGAAGTTGATAAGGGCCTGAACAGGCGAACACAGCTGGACGACTGGAGGCTCGCAGCATAGCCTTGCGCTGATTGGGGGGACAGATATGTCAATTGCTGCGATCACCTTGCTTGCCTTGCTTGCTGCCATTGTGCTGTCGATGGCATCGCGGTTGAACATTGGCCTGCTGGCGCTTGCAATGGCCTGGATAATCGGCGTCTATGTTGCAGGCGGTAAGCCGGACGCGGTTATGGCGGGTTTCCCGGTCGACCTCTTCCTGACACTGTCCGGGGTGTGTTTCCTGTTCGCCAATGCCGAGCTCAACGGCACTTTTCCCGCGCTGGCGCAGCGGGTGATGGGAAACACAGCGCGCGGCCGTGCCGGGATCCCGCTCAGTTTTTTCGTCAGCGCGATGGCTATTTCCGCGGTCGGACCGGGGGCCATTGCCAGTGTCGCGCTGATCGTTCCAATGGCTGCAGCAATCGGCCGGCGAGCTCAGATTCCGCCAATGCTGACTGCGCTGATGGTGGCCAACGGTGCCAATGCAGGCAATCTCTCGCCGATCAGCGCGGTCGGCGTGATTGCCAATTCACGGATGGCCGCCGCGGGTCTGGGTGGGCATGAGACTGCGGTGATGCTGGCAAACCTGCTGGCGCATGTCCTGGTCTCGTTGATCGCCTGGGTATGGTTCCTGCCGAAGCTGCGCGCTGCGAATGCGGAGCCTGCGGTTGAGGTAGACAAATCCGAGAGCGCGGAGTTTACCCGCGCTCACGTGTTGACCCTGGCGGTAATGGCAGCGTGGATCGCCAGCGTCGTGCTGTTCAAGGCCAGTCTGGCGTTTTCCGCTTTCGCGGCGGGCGTGGCGCTGGTGCTTCTTCGTGTCGGACAGGAAAAGGCGGCAATCGCCCGGATGCCCTGGGACATCCTGCTGATGGTATGCGGCGTTGCGACGCTCGTTGCGCTGGTCCAGGCACATGGCGGGACGGAACTGTTCAGCGCCCTGATCGCGCGCATCGCCGGACCTGATACGATTTACGGGATCATCGCTTTCGTCACTGGTGTGATTTCCACCTACAGCAGCACTTCAGGCGTGGTCCTGCCGGTCTTCCTGCCGATGGTTCCAAGTCTGGCCAGCGCCACCGGGGCCACTGATCCGCTGGCCATCGCGCTGTCGATCAACGTCGGCTCGGCGCTGGTCGACGTATCGCCACTCTCTACGCTTGGTGCGCTGTGCGTTGCGGCGCTCAGCAAGGACGAAGCCGACGGGCGACTCTATTTCAAATTGCTGGCCTGGGGATTTGCGATGGCGTTGGTCGGAGCGGTACTATGTCAGATCGGAGCGCTGTTGATCTGATCCTGCGCGATCGGTGCGTGCGAATTTGCGCGCAGCAGCCGCCCGAAATCGCGGCGCTGCCACATGTTCAAAAGCGAGATAGTGACCTTAAGCTGCACGCGCGCGGTTTCGTGTTCGGTGAATATCGGGTCATGGCGGCCGGCTGCAACCCGCGGGTCAGGCACTTCTCGCAGGATGGCCGGCGGAGCCGTCGTCATGTGCAGCGCCGACAGCATTACATGCAATTCCAGATGTTGCGCGAGATCGCTTGGGTCGAGAATTGGGCCTCCCGCTCGGGCATATTCGGCGATGAAGAGATCGAGCAACGCTTCAAGATGCCGATCATGCATTTCGGGCTCTGCCGCGCCAATGCAGCCCCAGATCGATCCGGCCACGGACATCTGCCCGACGCTGCCCCAATCAATCAGACCGGATCGCAGTGTGCCGTCCGGCTCTCGCCAGAACCAGGCATTGTCGATGTTCGCGTTCATGTGACACAGCGCGATCATCTCGGGCCGCGAATGCAGGAAGCGCAGGATTTCCTCTTGCTGTTCGGCCACCAAAGGTGCGTCGGAACAGAAGGCTTCGAGAAAGGCTTGGTCGGCGATGTGCGCGGGAAACAGATGCGGATATTGCAAAATGAATTCCGCGAGGCGATTGATGCGCTTGACGAGCAGCGGCGCCTCGACGCGCGGACGACGCGCGATAAGCTTGTCCAGATCA
>CAXNKI010000224.1:0-4005 GCA_964202645.1 Alphaproteobacteria bacterium
TCGGGGGTCATGGACTATCTGGAGGATGGCTATCCGCCGGTGCTCTATTGGGATGCGACATTCGGCAGCGATCCAGCGCTCGCGCGCGGCCGGTTGGCGCGGGTGATGGGTCCTGGCGGGCTGCTGCTGACCGGTTCGACCGAGCTTGAAATCAAAGGCGAACGCCTGCTGGGAGCGCGCAATGTCGTCGCAGTGGTCGACAGTCAGGGGAAATTGCGCGGGTCCTATGCCAAGGCGCACCTGGTGCCTTATGGCGAATATCTGCCGATGCGCTGGCTTCTGGAGCCTTTGGGCGCCTCACGGCTGGTGCCGGGGGCAATCGATTTTCTGCCAGGACCGGGGCCGCAGACGCTTGACCTTGGCCGCTATGGCAAGGCGGGGATGCAGCTTTGCTACGAGATCATTTTCTCGGGCGAGGTGGTCGACCGTAAGCACCGGCCCGATTATCTGTTCAACCCTTCCAACGACGGCTGGTTCGGCAGTTTCGGCCCGCCGCAGCATCTGGCGCAGGCGCGGATGCGCGCGGTTGAGGAAGGCCTGCCGGTGCTGCGCGCCACCACTACCGGCATCAGCGCGGTGATTGATGCGGATGGCATTGTCCGCCAGTTCCTGCCCGCCGCAGCCGCCGGCCGGCTCGACGGCATGGTCCCCCCGGCACATCCGCCCACGTGGTTCGCGGAGGCTGGCAATCTGCTTCCACTTGGCTGGGCAATAGTTCTTCTCGCGCTAAGTCTGGTTGCATCGCGCCGCCGCCGAGGCTAAAGCGGAGTCACATAAAGCTTTCTTTATATCTATTACGGATATGGACCTCACATGCGCAGCGACTATCTCTTCACCTCGGAAAGCGTTTCCGAAGGCCATCCCGACAAGGTCTCCGACCAGATCAGTGATTCGATCGTCGATCTGTTCCTCTCGAAAGACCCCGAGGCACGCATTGCCTGCGAGACCCTGACCACCACCCAACTGGTCGTCCTCGCCGGCGAAATCCGCTGCAAGGGCGTCTATGAGAACGGCGCATGGGCGCCGGGCGCGCAAGCAGAGATTGAAGCCACGGTTCGCCAGACGGTGAAGGACATCGGCTACGAGCAGGATGGTTTCCACTGGGAGAAGTTCGAATTCATCAACCGGCTGCACGGCCAGTCCGAGCACATTGCACAAGGCGTCGATGCCGGCAGCAACAAGGATGAAGGCGCGGGCGACCAGGGTATCATGTTCGGCTATGCCACCGATGAGACGCCTGACCTGATGCCGGCGACGCTCTATTACAGCCACAAGATCCTCGAACGCATGGCCGCCGACCGCCACTCGGGCGCGGCGCCTTTCCTTGAGCCTGATGCCAAGAGCCAGGTGACGCTGCGCTATGAAGGCAGCCTGCCGGTTGCCGCCACTGCCGTGGTCGTCTCGACCCAGCACGCCAAAGGCTATGACGAGGGCGACAAGGAAGCCGCGCTGCATGCCTATGTGAAGAAAGTGGTCGCTGACGTGATACCGCCGGTGCTGCTGCGCGAGACCGAATATCACATCAATCCGACCGGCAGCTTCGAGATCGGAGGGCCTGACGGTGACGCTGGCCTCACGGGGCGCAAGATCATTGTCGATACCTATGGCGGTGCAGCACCGCATGGCGGCGGCGCGTTCTCGGGCAAGGATCCGACCAAGGTTGATCGTTCAGCGGCCTATATCACGCGGTATCTCGCCAAGAACATCGTTGCGGCGGGCCTCGCCACGCGCTGCACGATTCAGCTGGCTTACGCGATTGGCGTTTCAAAGCCGCTGTCGCTCTATGTCGATACGCACGACACCGGCACGGTCGGCGACGACAAGATCGAGGCCGCGATCATGGGGCTGGCAAAGCTCGGCGGCCTGACCCCGCGCGCGATCCGCACACATCTGGGCCTCAACAAGCCAATCTACCGCAAGAGCGCCGCCTATGGCCACTTCGGCCGCAAGCCCGAAGGCGATTTCTTCCCCTGGGAGCGCACCGATCTGGTGGCTGATCTCAAGGCCGCGCTGGGATAAACCGCTCGATCAGAGCGGGTTATCCAGCTTGATGATCGCTTCGCTGCTGCTGCGCTGGCCGGTCTTGATTGCACGCGGCGCGGCGAAGCTCGCCAGCACGGGTGCATCGCGCAAGTAGATGTCGTTGAAGCTGGTCAGTTTGCCAGTGATGTCCTGCCCCATTGTGAAATAGGTGATGTAGACCGGGAAGGTCTTGGTCATCTGGACCTTGTTGTATTTGCCAGAATCAGCCAGTTCGACCGCCTTTTCCGGGGACAGGTCGGCGCCGAGGATGGCCATGGTCATGCCCAGCTCCTGCGCGCGCTCGGTGCGCACGCAGCCGTGGCTGAAGGCGCGGGTCACTGCGTTGAACAGATTGCGGTTTGGTGTGTCGTGCAGATAGATCGCGTGCGGATTGGGCATGTCGATCTTCATCAGCCCAAGCGCATTGCGCGGTCCGGGCTGCTGGACCACCGTGATCACACCATTTGCGGCGCGGCTGACTTTGTAGCCCTGGCGCAGCGCCGAGGCGGGATTGCCGATCAGCTGCCGGCCAAGCCCTTCGCCGACCACGATTGACTGCGGCACCGTCCAGGTCGGGTTGAATACCACGGCGGTGACCTGTTCAGCCAACTGCGGCGTCGCGGTGCGGCCCGGCTTGCCGACGATGGTGCGATAGGTCCGCACGATGCGATCGCGCGTTGCCAGCCGCAACTGGAATTCGGGCACATTGGTGATCAGGTAGAGCAGGCCAAGGTCGCGCGGCAACCAGCGCCAGCGATCCATATTGGCCCGGATTTGCGCGCGCTTGCGGGCTTCGGTGCGCGGGGTTGCCGCGAGCGCGGCTTTCAGTGCCTGATAGTCGGAATGGGTAGGCGCGAGGCCCGCGAGCACCCCGGCGACATCGCGGCTGGCCAGCGCGCTGGTCATCAGATTGAACGTGGGATTGGCATCGACATCGGGATCGACCGCGAACCACTGCGCGCGCGAGGTCATCGGCGTGCGCCCGTCGCGCAGGTCTTCGGCCAGCCAGGTGAAGCTCTTGCTTGCCGCCGCATCAAGCTCGGACCCCGGGCCCTTGGCCAGCGCTTCGCTCAGCGCATCGGGCAGGTAGTCCGCCGGGATAAGCCCTTCTTCCTCGATAGTACGGATCACGCCAAGCAGGGCGCGCGCATCGCCGATATTCCATGTCATCACCGGATTAATGGGCGGAGGCGGAGGCGGAGGCGGGGGCGTGGGCACGGCAATCGGCGAGGGAGATGTGACAGGCGCTGGCGTGATAACGCCGGGATTGCTCGCGGCTGGCGCAGCGGGGGCCTGCGTCGCCGTGCCCTGGACAACCGGCTTGGGACCGGGGGGCAGCGCCACTTGCGCCGATAGCGCCTGCGCCGTTGAAACGAGCGCAATTGCTGCGCAGGCCATCAAGCCGGATAAATACTGCTGTCGCATGATTTGAATGCCGGGTTCCCTTTGCTGCAACACATTTGCCGCAGCGCCGCGCCTTGTGCCAATTTGCGTGCATTTCATCAAGCAACACTGCTTGCCATGCGATGAACGGAGCGGACAAGTGGCGCAACCGCAACATTTGCCCAGGGCACGGCCAATTGCTTCGTGGGGGGCTATTGCCTAGGCAGGGTTGATGCGCCGCGCCATTCCGTTCCTGCCCGTTCTGGCTGCCTGCCTCGGCATCGCCAGTTTCAGCACGATGGACGCGGTGATGAAAGGCGCGTCTCTGGCGGTCGGCGTCTACAGCGCGCTGGTGCTGCGCACCGCAATCGGTGCCCTGCTGATTCTGCCGATCTGGGTGGCACAGAACCGCGCGGGGCCCGCCCGCGCCAGTCTGCTGCTCCATGCCAAGCGCTCCGCAGTGGTGGCCTGCATGGCGCCGCTGTTCTTCTGGGGGTTGTTGCGCATGCCGATTTCCGAGGCAATCGCGCTGTCATTCATCGCGCCGCTGATTGCGCTCTACCTTGCGGCTGTTTTGCTGGGCGAGACGATCCAGCGCCG
>CAXNKI010000225.1:0-3991 GCA_964202645.1 Alphaproteobacteria bacterium
GAAATAGCAGGTCTCCGGGGTCAGCGGACGGATGCGGTATGATGACATCGCGCCGAACATCGGCAGCAGGAAATAGTGCGGGAACATGAATTCGACGCCGTTGAATTCGACTTCCTGCGTTACCTTGGCGATGTCGAACATGTCGGCCCCGCGTGCCTTTGCGTCCGCCGTCACTTCGACCATGCTGCGGCCATAAAATGCCATGAAGGCTTCCATGTCGGTGCCCTTGAAACCTTCGCCGCGCCACTTGTCCATCAGCGCCAGTTCGGTCTCGTGGACCAGGCCTGCCATGCCGTCGCCGATCGAATGCATGAAATCGACCGACATGTCCCAGACTTCATCGCCCGACAGGCCGACGTTGGTCATCGTGCCATCCGCCTTGGGGCCCCAGCGGCCATCGGCGTTGGGCGAAACCTTGTGGATCTGCGGGTGCGTCTGCATGACGTGGTAGCCTTCCATGAAGGCCTCCATCGCAAGTTTCCAGTTGGTCGGCAGCTCGGTGGCATACCACCAGTCCATCTTGAGTTTATGCGCGTGGCGCGCGTCCATCCTGTCCGCCACCGGGCCGAGGCAGTCGCGCAAGGGCTTGGCATTGTTGTCGAGGTTGATGAAGGCGCAGCCCGCCCATTCCTCGCAGCGCACCGGCACAAGGTCGATCTCGGCATGGGCGAGCAGTTCTTCGGTGAAGATCTGCCGGCCGTAAACGAAAGTGTTTTCGCCCTCTGCATTCCATCGCCAGCCGTGGAATGGGCAAACCAGGCCGTTCTTGGCGCAGTTGCCCGGGCCGTTGGCGAGCCGTACGCCGCGATGGCGGCAGGCGTTGAGGAAGGCCTTCACGCCGTCTTTGCCGCGCACGACGATCACCGACTTGTCGAGGATGGTATATTCCACATAGTCGCCGACGTTTGGAATTTCCTCGAGCCGGGCGGCCATTTGCCATACCTTAGGCCACAGCCGCTCCTTTTCGAGCTTGAAGAACGCCTCGTCATAATAGCGCGCGGTCGGGATCAGCTCCGGATCGGTCACGCGCAGCGGAACAACGGCAAGCGCCTGTGCAATGGAATCGGTCATGACTATCCTCAACCAGAATTTGAACCGGATAGTGTTCCAGCCTTGCAGCGAATGCAATCGCTTGATTGCATTTTGGGCGGTCCCTCAATAACGCCGGACTGAACGAATTTGGAGACTATTGGCAATGCAAAGACTGGCTGGGCGCGTTTGCCTGATTTCCGGCGCATCGTCGGGCTTTGGCGCGCATTTCGCGCGGCTGGTAGCCGGCGAAGGTGCGCGGGTGGTGCTCGGCGCGCGGCGGCGCGAACGCCTTGCTGCACTGGCATCGGAAATCGGCGAAGCGGCGCTGGCGGTGGATATGGACGTGACCAATGAGGCATCAACCATTGCCGCCTTTGACGCTGCGGCGGCGCATTTCGGCCCTGTCGATACCGTGATCGCCAATGCGGGTGTATCCGTGGTTGGCCGCGCGACCGAAATTCCGGCGGACGACCTGCGCATGTTGTTCGATACCAACCTGCTCGGGCTATACCTCACTGCCCGCGAAGGCGCGCGGCGGATGATCGCGAGCGGTTGCCGCGAGACCGGGCGCGGGCGTATTCTGCTGATTGGTTCGATGGGCGCTCATTCGTACTTTCCAGGCAGCACCGCCTACAGCGCCAGCAAGGCTGCTGTGGCCAGTCTGGCACAAAGCATGGCGGGCGAATGGGTGCGTCAGGGGATCAACGTCAACGTGCTACAGCCCGGCTTTATCCAGACCGAGTTGGCCGGGGAATGGTTCCAGTCCGACGCCGGCAAGGCCCAGATCGCGGGCTTCCAGCGCCGCCGCCTTCAGCCGATCGAATCGCTCGACGAGCCGGTGATGTATTTCTGCTCGGATGCATCGGCTTATACCACCGGCACGGCGCTGTCGCTCGACGACGGGCAGTCGCGCTAAATTTTCACCGCTTCCATTTCGCGACGCAAGCTTGGCACCAGTTGCGGATCAGCCTTTAGCCTGGGTTCTTCTTCATCGAGGATTGCCGCGAAGGCCTCGTGCTTGAGGGCCAGCAGTTCGTCCGCGCTGAAGGATTCGTTTTCGGGTACGGTTGAGGCGAGCAGGTCGATCATCCGTTCGGCCCCGTGCAGGCGGCCCCACAGGTAATCGTTCTCGCGGTAGGTGCGGCTGAAGAAGGCACCAAAATTGTAGAATTCGACCCCGCGCAGGCATTCCGCCGCGCCGCCCTTACGCACCGAGTCGGCATCTTCGGGCGAAATGCGGTCGACATTTACCGGGTTGAACTCAGTCATGCCTTCGCCGCGCAGCAGAGGCAGAGTGACAGTGTCGTAGAACGGGAAGCCTAGGTAGGCGAAGAGAATGCGCCGCCGCAGCGCCACCGGCGTTATGGCAAGCATGGCGGCAAGCATCTCCTCTGCGCGGGCATCGGTTGCGCGCAATTGCCGCCGCTCGGCAAGACCGGTCAGGACTGCGGCCGGATCGGTGAAGACGCGCGCTGCCAAGGCCGGAAAGTCATCGCCCAGCGCAGCGCTAGCCTCGAGATTGAAATAGAGCGCCAGCGCGGCGTAGACGGTCTCGCGGGCATGCTCGAGAGCGGCGGCATAGTCAGGCCCGTCGCTGCCCCGGTCTTCGGCAAGGTGCCTGGCCAGCAGGCGCAGGCGGCGAATACGGAACGGCAGGTCGTGATCGCGCAGGAAGTCGATAGCTGCAGCAGTCGCTCCGCCGCGCGGGTCGGCCAGATTATCGAGTCCCCCGCCGGCGAGATGTTGCCGCAGCCGCGCAGCGACCATGGTTTCAGTGACCGATCTGAGATCCGGGCAGGCAGCGCGGATGGTCAGCGCGAGTTCGTCGATCACTCCGGCAACCTTGACCTGCGCATAGGCGTTGTAGGCATATCCGGCCCGCTCGGCGGCCGCGCTTTGGGCTTTGGCACGCCATGCAGCGAGCCGCTTTACATTCGGCCGGTCGAGAAACAGCGTCCGGCCGAACAGCTTCTCGACGGTCTGCTCGATCTCCGGCCGGATCGCCTCGACAATTCCCCGCAGTCTTGCGGTTTCGGCGGACTGGCGCGCGAGCAGTTCGAGGTTGTCCCGCATCGGTTGTTCGCGCGGTATCGATGAAAGCGAGCCGAAGATCACCGAGAAGAAACCGGGCGGGCGCGGATCGCTGCGCTTGACCCCGCCGACCCGGTCGGGCCGGGGATCGATATAGACCAGCCGCCGGTCAATCTCGCGCTGCGCCGGCTTGTCGCGCAGTGCGCGCACGGCATCGGCAAAGGGCGCGTTGACCAGCACTGAGCCGTCAATCAGTGCGACGCCATCGACATCGCCGCGCGCGGCATGTTCTGGCATTATCCGGCGTGTGAAAGCATCGCGGCCCTCCCAGGCACCGCCGCGTTCGCTCACCAATTTGTCGATCTCGCCGATCTGCAGTGCCGGGAATGCGCCGGGGAAACTCGCAGTGGCGCGCGCGGCGAAGACCAGCTCGGGCAAGGCGGCAAAGTCTGCGCCGGGCTGGCGCGGGGCAGCTGCGCGAAAGCCGATCGAAAGGCGATGTTCGCTTTCCTCCACCACTGGTGGACTGTGCAACTGGACGGTGCCGGGATAGCCTTTGAAGTCGGTGGCGGTCACAAACAGGTCAAGCGGGTGTCCCGGCGGCAGCAGTGGCGGCCCGGCCTCACTCGCCGCCATGGCGTCGAGCGCTTCGGCGAGCAGGCGCGAGAAGCCGAGCCCGCCAAACGGCGGTTCGAACCAGCGCGAGCGGATGAAGCGTGACAGCTTGTCGCGCACTTCGGCCCGGGTTTCCTTCGCGACGCTGGCGGAGACTGCATTGCCCCGCCGCGTCAACAGCCAGCGCACCACCGGCGCAGCGCCAAACTTGACGAAGCGCGTCCAGGGCCGCGCATCGGGATCGAGCAGGACATCGATATCAGCGCGGTCCAGCCAGAGCTGAGTCAGCGGCTCGAGCGACTGGCCCGAATGA
>CAXNKI010000226.1:0-3980 GCA_964202645.1 Alphaproteobacteria bacterium
CGGGCTTCGCGCGATTTTCGCAGTGCGCGGCGGCTGGGGCAGCCAACGCCTGCTGCCACTCCTCGATTTCGACGCGTTGACGGCCAATCCCAAGCTGCTGGTCGGATCAAGCGATGTGACTTCGCTGCACCTGGGCATTGCCGCACGCACGCCGGTGCCCTCTGTCCATGCTCCCAATGTGGCAAGCTCCTGGGGAGCGGCCGCCTGGGAGCCGTTTCGCCGACTGGTCTTCGATGGCGAAATGCCGACCTACAGCCTGCCTGCAAGCGCCGAAGACCGCATGGTGCCGCGTGGAGGCCGCATCCGCACATTCCGCCCTGGCACAGCACGGGGCCCCCTGCTGGGCGGCAACCTATCGGTGCTGGCGGCGCTCGCGGGCACGCCCTACCTGCCCGACTTCACCGGCGCGATCCTGTTCCTAGAGGATACCAACGAGGCGGAATACCGCATCGACCGGCTGATGAGCCAGTTGGCGCTCAGCGGCATCCTGGGCCGGGTTGCCGGGGTGGTTTTCGGGCAGTGCACCAATTGCACCAACCCGGGCGACGGTTATGGCAATTTCACCATTTACGAAGTGCTCGACCAGCATCTCGGGCCCCTTGGCGTGCCGGCTTTTCAGGGCGCGCTGATCGGACACATTGCGGGTCAGGTGAGTATTCCGGTTGGAATTCCCGCCGAAATCAATGCCAGCGCAGGAACGATTGGGCTGCTCGAACCGGTGGTGGCCTAGAGCTTCACTGTTTGGAGAGCGCGTCGCTCTCGGCATTGCTGACTGCCTGAACCGCCGCCATCTGTTCGGACATGCCGCCAAACACTTCGCCGACCTCCCTGCCGACATAGATCGCCCCGGCAATCGCAATCGCCGCCATCAGCGCATAGCGAGTCCATTTCGACTGAATATAATCATTCAGCGTCAGGCTGGCAGAAGCCGAGACCGGCCGCGCACCGAAGTTCTCGGGCAAGCCGGGGCTTGCGGCGCGGGGGCCTTGCGCCAGGATCTTGCCCTCAACAACGTCACTCACCACAATCGGCGCATCCAGGCTGATGCCGAACCTGCGCTCGTTGACCCAGCGGACCTGGCCGGTGACGGCATAGCCATTGGCAACGATGGTGACTGCCTGATCGCGCCTAGGCGGCATCGCAGCGGTCAACAGCAAGCCTTGCTCGGAAAGATCGAGGATGCACGCGTCGCGGTCCAGCCCGCTGCCGCGCAGGCGGGCGCGCAGCACTGCCTTGGTGCGATCTTCGGTCCTTTGGTCGATCTGGCCCAATCTAGGCTCCCTGGAGGTGGGTTATCCGCCGGGGCCTAGCCAAATATGCTTAGCTACTGGTTAAGCTGCGCTGCTGGGCCTTCTTCTTCTGGCGCCAAGCGTGCAGCAGCGGCTCGGTATAGCCGTTGGGCTGCTCAGTGCCCTTGAACACCAGCTCGCAAGCCGCCTGAAAAGCCATGCTGTCAGGCGTCAGCTTTTCGTAAAGCGGATCGCCGGCGTTCTGCCCATCGACCTTGGCTGCCATGCGGGTGAGCGAGTCCATCACCTGTTCGCGGGTACACACCCCATGGAGCAGCCAGTTGGCCATGTGCTGCGATGAGATCCGCAAGGTCGCGCGGTCTTCCATCAGGCCCACATCAGTGATGTCCGGCACCTTGGAGCAGCCGACTCCCTGATCGATCCAGCGCACGACATAGCCGAGCAGGCCTTGCGCATTATTGTCGAGTTCCTCGCGCACTTCGCTTTCAGAAAAGTTGATGCCGGTCGCCAGCGGAATCGCCAGCAGCTCGTCCAGCCCGGGGATTGCCTCGCCAGCGAGTTCCTTCTGCACATCGAACACGTTGATGGCATGGTAATGCATCGCATGGAGCGTTGCGGCCGTGGGCGATGGCACCCAGGCGGTGTTGGCGCCCGCCTTGGGGTGAACAGTCTTTTCCGCCATCATCGCCACCATCCGGTCAGGCGCGGCCCACATGCCCTTGCCGATCTGCGCCTTGCCGGAAAGTCCGTCCGCCAGACCGATGGTGACATTGCGTTTTTCGTAAGCCGCGATCCAGCCCGAGGCCTTGATCGCGCCTTTGCGGATCATCGGCCCGGCGCGCATCGAGGTATGGATTTCGTCGCCGGTGCGGTCGAGAAATCCGGTGTTGATGAAGACGATGCGGTCTTTCACCGCGTGGATGCAGGCGGAAAGATTGGCGGAGGTACGCCGCTCCTCGTCCATCACGCCGACCTTGACGGTGTGGCGATCCAGCCCGAGCAGGTCTTCAACCGCGTTGAACAGCGTGTTGGTGAAAGCGGCTTCCTGCGGCCCATGCATCTTTGGCTTGACGATGTAGATGCTGCCCGTGCGCGAGTTCCTGAACTTGCCTAGACCGCGAACATCCTGCGCCGATATCGCGCTGGTGATCACCGCATCCATGATGCCTTCGGGGATCTCGCTGCCATCAGCCAGAAGGATCGCCGGGTTGGTCATCAGGTGGCCGACATTGCGCACGAAGAGCAAGCTGCGGCCCGGCAGGGTGAACTCACTGCCCGAAGGCGCGGTCCATGTCCGGTCCGGCGAAAGCGCGCGGGTCAGCGTCTTTCCGCCCTTCTCGAAGCTCTCGGTCAGATCGCCCCGGATCACGCCCAGCCAGTTGGCATAGGCAGCGAGCTTGTCTTCGGCATCGACCGCGGCAATCGAATCCTCAAGATCGGCAATCGTCGTCAGCGCTGATTCGAGCACGACATCGGCGATATGCATTGGATCGCTCTTGCCCACCGGATGCTCGGGATCGATCACCAGCTCAATGTGCATGCCATTGTTCATGAACAGCAAACCGCGTCCACCTGATTCAAGGTCGCGAGTGGCAAACTGGTGCGGGCAATCTCCGCCAGTCAGAGCGGCTTCCCAGCCGGGAATCGCCGAGTTCAGAAACTCGCGCACTTTGGCCACCACCGCCGCGCCGCGCGCCTCATCATAGCCGCCGGGCCGCGCCGGGGGGGCATCAAGCGCATCAGTGCCGTAGTAGGCGTCATAGAGGCTGCCCCAGCGGGCGTTGGCGGCATTGAGCAGGAAACGGGCATTGAGCACCGGCACCACCAGCTGCGGCCCGGCCGAGGTCGCAATCTCGGCATCGACATTCTGCGTCGTTACCTGAAATGGCGCGGGCTCAGGCACGAGGTAGCCGATCTCGCTCAGGAAGGCGCGGTATTCGCCCTGGTCCAGCACCTTGCCGGCGCGCACTAGGTGCCATTCGTCGATCTCGGCTTGCAGCACGTCGCGCTTTGCCAGCAGGCTGCGGTTCTCCGGCACCAGCCGCGCCAGCAGCGCGGCGAAGCCCGACCAGAATTCGTCTTTTCCCAACCCCAGCGGGGCCAGCACCTGATCATCAATGAAGCCTGCCAGTGCGCCATCGACCTGCAGACCGGAGCGTTCAATTCTAACCGTCATTTCGCCTCGCCAAGAATTGCTCCGCCAGCGCCGTGCACTGCGGGAGAAAGTGGTGCCCATCGCCCTGGGGAAGGAACGGCGCTGGCTATGGCGAAAGCCCGCAAGCTTGGCAACTGCGTCCCGCGTCGAAACACTTTACACTCGGGCCAGGGGTTAACCAGCGTCTTGCCAGCATTTCTGCATATGGCATGATGATTGCTCTATCAAAGTGTTAACATGGGATTCTGGAATGCTGCGCAAGATTGGCCGCCTGTTCGTGATCAAGACCCGCATCGAGGCGTTCATCATAATTTACGCGCTGGCGACCGGCGCGGCGCAGCGCGGCAGCGTCTATCTGGGCCAATATCCCGGCACCGGCGGCAAACTGTTGTTTATCGCCTGCCTGGGATCGGTCATGCTGGCGGGCGTCAAGATTCTTGATTGCCTCAGTTTCGAGCGCGCCCGCGATGCCGCGAAAGACGCAGCGGCTTTCACCTGATGGTTGCAGGTTTACCAACCTGAGCTCGGTGTCCGTCGTCACAACATTTGGCACACTTTGCGGCTTAGATTAGCGG
>CAXNKI010000227.1:0-3960 GCA_964202645.1 Alphaproteobacteria bacterium
GGTCGCGCCATGGAAGATCCCATCTATCGCGGCGTGTTGATGACCGCCTGAAGAAAGGGGGCAGCAAATGGCGCCGCCGCCAAACCGGCGCTCCGGCTTTTCCCGCAGGGCGCAATATTCCAATTTCATCGCCTATGTAGCAGGCGCCGCCGGGGCATTGCTCGGCGCCGCCTTGCTCGCGATCGCATTTGCCAATCCCGCCGCCTTCTCCGCCCTGCGAGGGATCGGAAGCGATGCGGCAAGGCCTGCCGGCAACCTGGCGGCGAACGGGCGGACCAGCAGCCAGGGACTGTTGGCCCGCATGTCCGCCTATTACAACGCTGCCCAGCAGAATGCCGACCTCAACCGCGAACTCGCCGCCGCGAAAGTACGGCTGGTCGAAAGCGATGCCCGCTCCGAGGAAAACCGCCGGCTGAAAGCGCTACTCGGGCTGCGTGACGCTGATCCCAAGCCAGTTGCCTATGCCCGCCTGATCGCTTCCAGCGCAGCCAGCAGCCGGCGCTTTGCCACGCTGTCGGTGGGCGCTAGCGAAGGCATCGCCACCGGCATGCCGGTGCGTGCCCCCGAAGGACTGGTCGGGCGGGTGCTCGAAACCGGCGCTTCCACCGCGCGGGTGCTGTTGATCACTGATGGCGAGAGCGTCGTGCCGGTGCGCCGGGCCAGCGACAGCCTGCCCGGTTTTGCCGAAGGCCGCGCTGATGGCCGGGTGCAGATCAGGCTCATCAGTCTGGGGATCAATCCGCTGAAACGCGGCGATGCCTTTGTCACATCGGGTTCAGGCGGGCTATACCCGCCGGGTATGCCGATAGCCATTGTCGAAAGTCTGACCCGCGACGGAGCGGTTGCCCGGGTTCTCGCCGATCCGGCGGCGAGCGACTATGTCGCGGTGCTCCCCGTCTGGGTGCCGCAGACCGTGGCTGCGGAGGCGGCGGACCAGCCGTGAAACCGCTCAATCTGCTGCAGGAGCTGCTCTCGCTGCGTTTGCGGGCCGGTGGCCTCAACCGCGCACCTTCGCCAGCGCTCGCGCTGGCCACGCCCTGGCTTTCGATCATGCTCGCCTCGCTGCTGCCGGCAATGCCGGTGATTGCCTCGGCGCCAGTGCTGCCGCCGTTCGGTTTGATGTTGCTGCTTGCATGGAGTCAGGTCCGCCCCGGCCTGCTGCCGATCTGGGCCGGGCTGCCGCTGGGTGCATTCGACGATCTCTACAGCGGCCAGCCATTTGGCTCGGCGATCCTGCTGTGGTCACTGGTGATGATGGCGCTGCTGGCCATCGAGGCACGCTTTCCCTGGCGCAATTTCGCGCTCGACTGGTTGATCGCCGCCGGGCTGATCTGCCTCTGCCTGGTGGCCATGCTGGCTATCGCCAATGCAGCGGGAGGCTCTGCGGCGCTGGTAGTCATCGCGCCGCAAGCTGCAACCGCAGTTCTCCTCTATCCATTGCTCGGCCGCCTTGCCGGCGCGCTCGATCGCTTTCGCCTGGTCCCGATCGTGGATCTGGGCTGATGGACCGCGATGCGCGCCATGTCAGTTCGGGCACGCTGAAGAACAGCTTTGACCGGCGCATTTTTGTCGTCGGCGCGCTGCAGGGCGGGGTCGGGGTGCTGCTCGCCGCACGCATGGCCTGGATCGCGGTCGCCGAAGGTGACAAATACAAGCTGCAGGCAGAGAGTAATCGGGTCAACCTGTCGCTGATCCCCCCGCGTCGGGGCTGGCTGCTCGATCGCAACAACGTGCCGCTTGCTTCAAACAAGACCGACTTGCGTGTCGACATCGTGCCCGACCGCATCGTCGACCGCGCGGGCACGGTTTCGCTGCTGGGTAACCTGCTCGGCTTCGATGCTGTCGAAATACAGGAGCTGGGCGAGAAGCTAGAAAAAGCAAACGGCTATCAGCCAATCGAAGCTGCCTCGGGGCTTGATTGGGACCGTTTTGCCGCCGTCAGCGTTCGCTTGCCCGACTTGCCCGGGGTGATTGCCCAGCGGGGCTTTTCGCGCTTCTATCCTACCGGGCCGGCGGTCGGCCATCTGATTGGCTATGTTGGCCCAGCTTCGGCGGAAGACTACGAAAAGGACAAGGGCCCGCTGCTAGTCACGCCGGGATACAAAGTCGGCAAGGACGGTCTGGAAAAGCAATTCGAGGCACAACTGCGCGGCACAGCAGGCGCGCGGCGATCAGAAGTGACGGCATCGGGCAAACTGGTGCGCGAGCTGGAAATGCGCGAAGACGTGCAAGGCAATCCAGTGAAGCTGACGATCGATGCGGCACTGCAGGACTATACCGCCCGGCGCATCGGCCTTGAATCCGCAGCCGTCGTCGTGATCGACTGCCTGAACGGCGACATCCTGTCGCTGGTTTCGATGCCTTCGTTCGACCCCAACAATTTTGTCGGTGGGATCGGCCGCCTCCAGTGGAAAATGCTCAACGAGGACGACCACATCCCCTTGCTCAACAAGGCGACGCGCGGTCTCTATCCGCCTGGCTCGACAATGAAACCGATGGCGACACTCGCCCTCCAGTTGCAGGGGGTTGCGCCCGAAGAGCGCATCTCATGCCCCGGCGGTTACCGGCTGGGCAGCCGCTTCTTCCGCTGCGACGCGGTCCATGGTTCGGTCAATATGCGGCAAGCGATCGAGCACAGCTGCAACACCTATTTTTGGGCCATGTCGCACCGGGTAGGCTATGACGCAATTGCGCCGGTGGCGAAAATGCTGGGCTTGGGGCAAAAGTTTGATCTGCCAATCAGCAACCAGCGCTTCGGCACGATCCCCGATGCGGCCTGGAAGATGAAGCGCTACAAACAGCAATGGAGCGCAGCGGATTCGCTCAACGCTTCGATCGGCCAGGGCTATGTCTCGGTCTCGCCGCTTCAACTGGCGGTGATGACCGCGCGGATGGCCTCGGGCCGCAATCTGCAGCCATCGCTGCTGTTCGGGAAGAAGCCGATGCTCGGCCCGCCGCTGCCCTTCACTCCCGAACAACTGGCAGTGGCACACGACGGCATGTTCGACGTGGTCAATGGTACAGGCACCGGCACGCGCAGCCGCATCGATATCGGCGGGGTCAAGATGGCCGGCAAGACCGGCACCGCTCAAGTGCGCGCGATGATTGCACGCGGCAGCGTGGCTGACTGGAAGTCGCGAGATCACGCACTGTTCATCTGCTATGCGCCAACGGACGCGCCCCGCTACGCGATGGCAGTGGTGGTCGAGCATGGCACGTTCGGGGCCCGGGCAGCGGCGCCGATTGCAAAGGATGTGATGACTTTCCTGTTCGATCCGACGCAGGCCTGGGACACGCTGCTGGCGCTGGAAAAAGGCTGGGGCGGCACACCGCAGCAGCGCATGGCCGCAAAATACAGCGCCTTCGTTTCGCGCAACGGCGGCACCGCGCCGCCATCACCGGTGCCAAGCGAAAGCGCATCGGCCAGTCCCTCTGCCACGCCAAGGCCCACGCCTTCGCCAAAAGCATCGGCCATGGCCACTCCAGAGGCGATTGCCGTGCCTGCGGCGGCACCTGCGCCGCCGACTGCGCCTTCACCAAGCCCCTCCCCCGGCGCGAGCCCCCAGCCATGAGCCGGGCTCTCGTTCCTGATGCCATAGCCCGCCAACCCTGGGGTGTTCTGCTACCTCTGATTGCGCTGGTCGCCTTCGGCTCGGCAGTCCTCTATTCGGCCGCCAGCGGCCATATCCGCCCCTGGGCACTGACGCACCTGATACGTTTTGCCGTGTTCCTGGGCATGGCGCTGATTATTGCCCGGATCCCGCGCGACCTGTTCAAGTGGGCGGCCTATCCCGGCTATGTCGGGATCCTGACCCTGTTGACCCTGGTCGAGATGATCGGAGCGATCGGCGGGGGCAGCCAACGCTGGCTCAATCTGGGCTTCATGACGCTGCAGCCCTCCGAGCTGATGAAGCCGGCTATTGTGCTGGTCCTCGCGCGGTTTTTCGACACACTGCCACC
>CAXNKI010000228.1:0-3951 GCA_964202645.1 Alphaproteobacteria bacterium
GCGCCAGGCGCGAAACGTTCTCGGCGACCAGTGCTTTTTGCGCATCGATGCCGCGCAGTAAGCCCAGTGCCGGGGCTTCGAGCTGCGTGACCGCGCGCGCCGAAAACCCCTGCCAGACATAGGCGGGGTGCTCCAGCCAGTCTGGCGCGGCGGCTGCAGGCGGGGCGAGCCGCTCTAGTGCCGCTGCGATCCGCGCCAGTTCGTCTTGTGGCAGACTCATCCGGCCAGCGCCGCCGCATCGAGCTTATAGAGCAGGGCAGCGCCGGCCGTGGCCGAAGCGCGCAGACCCGCTGCCTCGGGCACCACATGGTCGAGGAAGTAACGCGCGACCACCGGCTTGGACCTCGCCAGCCCTGCGGGAACGTCCGGCCCGCCGGCGGTCTGCGCCTGACGCTGCAGTTGCCAGCCCGCGACTGCCACCGCGCACATTGTCAGATATGGCACGCTGCCAGCCAGACGGTCGTCGAGGCTCGCCTCGTTCAGCATCCAGACGCCAATCTCCGCGCAGTCATTCGCCAGTGCGGTCAGACCGGCTTCATCCTTCGCCTCGCGCGCGATCTCGGCCATCAACGCCGCCAGCACGCCACCTTGCTCCATGCCCAGCTTGCGGGTGACAAGGTCAGCCGCCTGGATGCCATTGGTGCCCTCATAGATCGGCGGGATGCGCGCATCGCGAAACAGCTGGGCCGCCCCGGTTTCCTCGATGAAGCCCATGCCGCCGTGGACCTGAATGTTAAGGCTGGTGACTTCCATGCCCACGTCCGTGCCCCAGGCCTTGAGCAGCGGCACCAGCAGATCGGCGCGCCGCGCCGCGGCTTCATCGCCAAGCGCGCCGCGATCAACCTGGCCCGCGGTGAAATAGAGCAGGCCCCGCGCGGCTTCAGTCAGCGCGCGCATGCGCAGCAGCATCCGGCGGACATCGGGATGCTCGACGATTGCGACCGGGGCCTTGTCAGCTGAGCCTGCCCGTGCGGACTGCACCCGCTCTGCCGCGAAGGCCATCGCTTGCGCCGTGGCGCGGCCGGCGAGTTGGACACCTTGACTGCCGACATTGATTCGCGCTGCATTCATCATGGTGAACATGCATTTCAGCCCGTCGTTCTCATGGCCGATAAGCTCGCCGATGCATTCGTCGTTATCGCCATAGCTCATCACGCAAGTCGGCGAGGCGTGGATGCCGAGCTTGTGCTCAATGCTGACGACGCGAAGATCGTTGCGCAGCCCCGGCGCGCCCTCGGCATCGGGCAGGTATTTGGGGACGATGAACAGCGAAATCCCGCGCGAGCCCGCTGGCGACCCCGGGGTTCGCGCCAGCACCAGATGGATGATGTTTTCGGCCAGTTCGTGCTCACCCCAGGTGATATAGATCTTGGTGCCCTTGAGCCGCCATTTGCCAGCATGTGGGCCATCCGAAACCGGCGTTGCCGTGGTGCGCAAGGCGCCAACATCAGAGCCTGCCTGCGGCTCGGTCAGGTTCATGGTGCCTGTCCATTCGCCGCTGACCAGCTTTGGCAGATAAAGGGCCTGCTGCTCCGGGCTGCCATGATGCAGTATCGATTCAATCGCGCCGACCGTCAGCATCGGCAGCAGCGAGAAAGCGAGATTGGCATTGCCCAGCGTTTCGAGCACGGCGCAGGCCAGGCTGAAGGGCAGGCCCTGGCCGCCGAACGATTCCGGCCCGGCAATCGCGTTCCAGCCCTGCTCGACGTAGCTGTGATAGGCCTCGGCGAACCCTGCTGGCAGAGTGACCACACCATCGCTTGCCTTGGCCCCCTGCGTATCGCCGATTCGCTGCAAGGGCGCCCATTCCCCGGTAGCGAACTGGCCGATACCTTCGACGATCGCGGCGACGACATCGTCGCTCGCTGCGGCGAAGCGAGAGCTTTCCGCCAGCTCGGCAATGCCGGCGTTGACCTTGAGAGCGAAAATGAGGTCGTTGCTGGGGGGGGTGAAGGACATGGTGCGCTTTTCCTTGGCTTTGCAGGCATCCGCCTATAGCGGCAGGTCATGGCGGAAAACAGCCCGGCAAATGTGCGCATTGCAGACGCAGCGGCAGTGGCCGAGGCGGCGGAGGTGCTGCGCGGCGGCGGGCTGGTCGCGGTGCCGACCGAGACCGTATATGGCCTTGCTGCCCGTGCGGATAGCGGGGCAGCGGTGGCGGCGATCTACCGCGCCAAAGGGCGGCCCGATTTCAACCCGCTGATCGTCCATGTTGCGGGGCTGGAACAGGCCGAAAAGCTGGCGCTGTTCGATGCGCGGGCACGCGGGCTGGCGCGCCACTTCTGGCCCGGCGCGCTGACGCTGGTCCTGCCTTTGCGCGACGGCGCCGGCATTGCACCGGCGGTGACCGCGGGCTTGCCGACAGTGGCGCTGCGCTGCCCGGCGCATCCGATCATGCAAAGCCTGATCAGCGCTACCGGTCTGCCGCTGGCCGCGCCCTCGGCCAACCGCAGCGGTGGTGTCAGTCCGACCTGCGCCGAGCATGTGGCGGCTTCTCTGGGCAGCAAAGTGGAACTCATTCTCGATGGCGGCGCGTGTCAGGCGGGAATCGAATCGACTATCATCGCTTTGCGCGAAGGTGGGGATTGGCAGGTGCTGCGCCCCGGGCCGATTTCCGTGGCCGAACTGTCGGCCATGCTCGGCAGCGCTCCCGCAGCCGATGCGGGATCTTCAGGAATCGAAGCGCCCGGGCAACTCGCCAGTCACTATGCGCCAGGAAAGCCGCTGCGGCTCGGTGTTACCGAGGCCGCAGCAGACGAGTTTCACATCGGCTTCGGCGCGATTGCCGGCGATCGGTGCCTTTCGGCCTCGGGTGACCTCGCGGAAGCGGCGGCGCAGCTTTATGCGGCATTGCATGAGGCGGCAGCCTCTCCGCGCCTTCGGATCGCCGCCGCGCCCGTGCCGGACGAGGGAATTGGCCTGGCGATCAACGACCGCCTGCGCCGGGCTGCTGCCTGATCCGCTCGATCTCGGCCAATTCGTTGTCCGCTCGCGCGCAGGCCGCAGCCCTGCCTTGTGCGCACTGCCGCGAATTCTTTTGATGGCTCCGTTCCAGCTCGCCAAGCCGCTGTTCGCGCAGCCGCAGTTCACGGCCGCGCTTCTCATCGGCTTCGGATTGGCTGGTCGTAGTCATATCGACTGCCTTGCTGGCCACACGCACCGGCGCCGTCACAACGTTAGCCAAGGTGCGGGCGATGCATCCCGGCAGGGCCAGCAGGCACAACCCGGCGAATATCGCAGGTCGAGATATGCGCATTGCAGGATGCTCCAAAGGGCCAGCCATAGCCATGGATGCAGCGACCTTGCCGCAGTCTTAATTTGCCAGTGCTAAAGCGAAAAGGGCCGCTCCTTTCGGAACGGCCCCTTTTGCGATCGCTGCCGGAAACGAATCAGGCAGTTTCGACTGTCGTGGCCGTTTCGGCTGTCTCGGCTGCTTCTTCAGCCGCTGCTGCTGCTGTTGCCGCCGCATTTTCGTAGTATTTCGGCGCATGTTCGTTGAGGATCGCAAGGATCTTCTTCAGCGCAGCCGGCTCGTCGGTCTTTTCCATCGCGGCTAGTTCGCGCGCGAGGCGCGATGAGGCTGCTTCGAAAATCTGGCGCTCGGAATAACTCTGTTCGGGCTGGTCATCAGCGCGGAACAGATCACGGGTCACTTCTGCGATCGAAACGAGATCTCCCGAATTGATCTTGGCTTCGTATTCCTGGGCGCGGCGCGACCACATCGTGCGCTTGACCTTGGGCTTGCCTTCCAGCGTGGTCAGCGCTTCGCGCAGGGTCTTGTCCGAAGACAGCTTGCGCATGCCGATGGCTTCGACCTTGCCTACCGGAACACGCAGCGTCATGCGTTCTTTCTCGAAACGCAGAACATAGAGCTCGAGTTGCATGCCGGCGATCTCTTGCTCTTGCAGTTCGATAACCCGGCCGACCCCGTGCTTGGGGTAAACGACGTAG
>CAXNKI010000229.1:0-3936 GCA_964202645.1 Alphaproteobacteria bacterium
CATGTCGCCAAGGATGGCGCGGTGCTGCCGGAGGAAATTGCCGAGGCCATCGTCTTCATCCTGACGCTGCCGCGCAATGTGAACGTGTCGGAAATCTGCATCCGCCCGACCATCGACACCACGGCTTGAGGAGAGAGAACATGGCTGGAAGACTGGAAGGCAAGATCGCCGTCATCACTGGCGCGGGCTCGGGCATGGGCAAGGCGATGGCGGAGATTTTCTCGGCCGAAGGCGCGCGGCTGGTGCTGGCTGACATCAGCGGCAATCAGGATGCGGTTGCTGCCGCCGTCAATGCCGCGCATGCCGGTGCTGGCAATGAACCTGTCGCAGTCGGTGTGCATTGCGATGTCGGCAACGAAGCCGATGTCCAGAACATGATCGCCACTGCCGAGAACACCTTCGGGCGGCTCGATGTGCTGTGCAACAATGCCGGCTTCGGCGGACCGATGGCGCCGCTGCACGAACAGAGCCTCGAAACCTGGGACAAAGTCCACGCCACCAATATCCGCGGCGTGTTCCTGGGCATGAAATATGGCATCACCTCCATGCTCAAGACCGGCGGCGGGGCCATCGTAAACACCGGCTCGGCCTCGGGCGTGGTCGGCTGGAAGCACCACGGTGTGTATGGCTCGGCCAAGGCCGGGGTGCACCACCTGACCAAGATCGCCGCGCTCGACTATTCGGCGCACAACATCCGCTGCAATTCGATAGCCCCCGGCACCATGTGGACCGGCCTGGTCGAGGCTTCAAAGACTTACGCCGAGCCGCCTCCCGGCGTTCCGGTGCTGGCCGGCATCCCGCTCGGTCGCTGGGGGCTGGCGCGCGATATCGCCAATGCCGCGCTCTATCTCGCCAGCGACGAAGCGGCCTATGTCACTGGCGTCACCCTGCCGGTGGATGGCGGCTATTGCATCGGCTTTTCCGGTATGGGCGCCGAGCGGCCCGGCGTGACCACGGTCAATACCGACGGAAGCTGAGGCCCGTTACGCTTCAAGATTGGGCATCGACGGGAGCGGTTTGATCGCCTCGTCGATCCACAGATACTCGGTGTAGTGCCCAAGGCGCTTGCGCGTGTCGACATAGGCAAAGCACAGCTTGTCGTCGTCGCTCGGCTCGGGCGGGAACAGGTAAGCGAATTCATCGCCGCTCTCGCGCACTTCAGCTAGCAGCGCGCGCCATTCGGCAATCCCGCCGCGCACCGCGATGGCGATGTGGTGGAAATTGATGATGTGTTTCGAGAGGTCGACCTCGTCGGTATATATCTCGATTGCGCCCGAGACAGGCTCGATCAGCTCAAGCTGGTTGCGCCCCACGTTGCCAAAAGCCGCGCGGATCTTCAGCGGGCGCAGCTTGCCGAACGAGAGCACTTCGACCTCTGCGTCGGTCGTGTCAAAGCGCTCGATCCCGAGCTCCGCCTTGCAGTGCGCCATCGCCGCATCAAGGTCGCGAGTGATGTAGCTCATCTGGAACAGGTTGGCGTAATGCGTGGCGATGCTCATTGGACTCAGTCCTTCACGGGAATGTCGTAGTCCTTAATGTAGCCTTGGAACCGCTCACGCACAGCCTCTTTCGACAGGCCGTATTCGGCAAGATCATAAGCATGGCTGCCGTGCTTGCCCTTGGGATTGCCATCAAGATAGCCTTGCATCGCCGCCTCGATCTCAGGCGTGAAGTCGATATCGAAGCGCTGGTAAATCCCGCGCACCACGCCAAGCGGATCACGCACCGTGTCGGCATATTGCACATCGTGGATCGAATTTGGCCCATGCTTCGCCTTGAAGGCTTTTGCGCGGGCGATCATCACCTCGAAAGTATCGATGAAGCTCTCGCCAATGCCCTTGAGGTCAACATCGTCTGAATAGATCGCGCGGACGTATTTGATCAGGCTGCAGGCCGAACCCACGACTTCGGCGGGATCGCGGTGGGTCATCACCAGCCGCGCATCGGGATAGACTTCGGTGAGTTCATCGAGGAACAGCGGATGCCAAGGATTCTTCAGCGTCCAGCGGCCGCCGGCATAGGTCTGCAAGGCCTGCAATTGCCGTTTGTGATAGCGGAAGGCCGGCATGTAGTCCGCCTCGTGCAGGCACCAATTCCGCCATGAGGGGATGTCGGCCTGCGATTCGTAAACCTGCGCGCAGAAACTCGGCGTCATCAGGAACTGACATTCGGTCGGGCTGTCCGCTTCCTCGTAATGGATC
This sequence comes from Alphaproteobacteria bacterium, assembly GCA_964202645.1. Taxonomy (GTDB): domain Bacteria; phylum Pseudomonadota; class Alphaproteobacteria; order Sphingomonadales; family Sphingomonadaceae; genus Novosphingobium. The sequence continues at coordinate 2,202 of CAXNKI010000229.1, forward strand.
GCAGCGATGTGCGGCATGTATTTGAGCGCCATCTCGTTCTTGGCGACTTGCGCTTCATAGCGCGGACCCGAGTGCAGCTCCTCGGGCTGCGCCGGCGGCATCGGATCATAGATTTCCCAGCGCAGGAAGCTGCGCGTTGCCGGATCGCTGGCGAGCAGGTTGATGGTCAGCGTGGTGCCGGTGCGAGGCAGGCCGAAGACGAACAGCGGTTTTTCCACCGGCCTTTCGAGCAGTTCGGGATGCTGCTTCAGCCAGTCTTCAACCCGCATGCGGTTGGCCATGGTGGCCACCAGATCGGCGTGCATCATCTGGCTCCCCCGCTCGGTGAAGCGCGCTTCATTGGCATAGGCGGCGAGAAGGCGTTCCAGCCCATCAAGGATGGCGGGATCGCCAAAGTCGGTGAGACATGATTGCGCGGATGCGGCGGCGATCACTTCTTCGACAGTCATGTTGTAATTTTCCGTTTTCAGCCGCGCTCGCCATGCTATCAACTGACCGTGAAATGCAAGCCGGATGCGAATCCGCGCGGGGAGAGCGCCAGAATGACACCCGACAACCGTTTTCTCGATGATCTGGTCGAGACCGCGAACCGCATCGAACCGGCTCGCGTGGTGATCGATCCCGATGCCGAGCAATGGGACGCGAGCTGCGATGTGCTGGTGGCCGGCATCGGCATGGCCGGAGTCTGCGCTGCACTGCGCACAGCCGAGGACAAGGGCCTCGATGTCATCGCTATCGATCGCTTTTCGGGCGGCGGCGCCAGCCAGCTTTCGGGCGGCGTGGTCTATATGGGCGGCGGCACCCCGGCGCAGCACGAAGCAGGCGTCGCGGACAGCCCGGAAAACATGGCGAACTATCTCGGCTTCGAAACCGGCAATCTGGTGCGCGGCGACACCGTGCGGCGCTATGCCGAGGCAAGTGTCGGCTTTCAGGGCTGGCTGGAAAAATACGGTGCGCGCTTTGGCGGGCCGGCAACCGAAGAGAAGACCTCCTACCCCAACGACGCATCGCTCTATTTCTCGGGCAATGAAGTGACTGCGCCCGGCCGCGCATTGGCCAGCCCGGCGCAGCGCGGCCACCGCGCCAAGCCGGCAAGCGGGGGCGAGCCAACCAAGCTTTCCGGCCAATACCTACTGCCGCCGCTAATCCAGTCGATGGAACGCCAGCCCAACGTCCGCTTCTTCCGTCAGACCCGCGCGACGCGGCTGGTGGTCGACAAATCGGGCGCCGTGGTGGGACTCGAGGCGCTGCGTATCCCGGCAGGCTTTGCCGCCTGGCGCCATGCCAAATATATTGGCCTCGTCAGCAATATCGCGATGACCGTGATGGGCTTTGTCGATCGGCTGAAGGCCTCGATTGTCGCGCTGGAACAGCAGGCGAAACCGCTGCGTATTCGCGTGCGCAAGGGTGTGGTGCTCTCCTCGGGGGGGTTCATCTACAACCGGGCAATGATGGAAAAGCTTGCGCCCGAATATTGTCTTGCCTCGCCGCTCGGCACGATTGGCGACGATGGCTCGGGCATCAAGCTGGGCATGAGCGTTGGCGCAAAGACCGACAGCCTCGAGCGCATTTCGGCCTGGAAATTCCTCTATCCGCCCGAAAGCTTCACCAAGAGCGTCTCGATCGACAGCAATGGCAAGCGGCTGGTCAACGAGGAATTCTATGGCGCGCGAACTGGCGAGGCCCTGTTCGGCAATGCCGGCGGGCGGGGCTGGCTGATCCTCGACCAGCCACT
>CAXNKI010000230.1:0-3931 GCA_964202645.1 Alphaproteobacteria bacterium
CATCGCAATCGCGCCGGGCTGGCCGGTGATCATCGCCGCTCCGGTTTCGGTCTGCCACCAGGTATCGACAATCGGGCAGCGTCCCTCGCCGACCACGCGCCAGTACCATTCCCACGCCTCGGGATTGATCGGCTCTCCAACCGAGCCCAGCAGCCGCAGCGAGCTGCGCGAGGTCTTCTTCACCCATTCGTCGCCCTCGCGCATCAAGGCCCGCAGGGCAGTCGGCGCGCCGTAGAAAATATTGACCTGATAGCGATCGACAATCTGCCAGAAGCGGCTGTGATCGGGGTAATTCGGCACGCCCTCGAACATCACCTGCGTCGCGCCGTTCACCAGCGGCCCGTAAACCACATAGCTGTGCCCGGTCACCCAGCCGACATCCGCCGCGCACCAGTAGATCTCGCCGGGGCGGTAATCGAACACATAATGATGCGTCATCGCCGCCCAGGTGAGATAGCCCCCGGTGGTGTGCAGCACGCCCTTGGGCTTGCCGGTCGATCCTGAAGTGTAGAGCACAAACAGCGGGTCTTCCGCGCCCATTTCCTCAGGCACGCAGTCCGCCGATGCCGCGTCGCGCGCATCATGCCACCAGTGATCGCGGCCCGCGGCCATGGCAATTTCGTTTTGCGCATGGCGCACCACCAGCACGGCTGAAACCGACGGACACTGCGCCAGCGCGGCATCAACATTGGCTTTCAGCGCCACCAGCTTGCCGCCGCGCATGCCGCCATCTGCGGTAATCACCAAGCCGCTGTCGCAATCCTGGATACGGCCCGCCAGCGCCTCAGGCGAGAAGCCGCCGAACACCACCGAATGGATCGCGCCGATGCGGGTGCAGGCAAGCATGGCCATTACCGCCTCGGGGATCATCGGCATGTAGATGGTCACCCGCTCGCCGCGCCCGGCACCCAGCGCTTTGAGCGCATTGGCCATGCGGCAAACTTCCTCGTGGAGCTCGCGGTAGGTGATCTTGCGCTGCTGCGAGGGATCATCGCCCTCCCAGATGATCGCCACCGTATCGCCGCGCTCCGCCAGATGGCGGTCGAGGCAATTGGCCGAAACATTGAGCGTGCCATCGGCGAACCATTCGATGCCGAAATCCGCCTCGTTGAACGAGCTGTGGCCAAGCTGCGTCCACGGCTTGATCCAGTCGATCCGCGCCGACTGCTCGCGCCAGAATGCCTCGGGCTGCTCTAGCGAGCGGGCATACATTTCGGCGTACTTGTCAGCGTTCACATAGGCGCGCTTGGCCCATTCAGCAGGGACGGGGTGGTTGGTGGACAAAGTTCAGGCTCCCGCAGACGGCGCGGCTCAGTCCCGCGCGATTTACATGCAAGGCTGGGCAATAAGGCAAATGCCGTCGTTTGCGAAGCGGATCGCGGCCAGCGACGGCGCGAGGCCGCAAGCCCCCGGCGGAATCGTATCGCCGCCGATATTGGCGGGCGAGCTGATCGGAATGACCAGCAGCGGATTTGCGCCGAACCGGTCGGCCAAATCCGGGGTGGATTGACCCACGATCCGTTCGAGCCGGAACAGCGGCCCATCGACCAGAACCGCGCCTTCATCCGCCGCGACATGCCGACGAAGCTGCGCCGGGTGCTGTTTGCCCAGCGCCACGGCCAGCCCTGCATCGAGATGCAATTCACGCGGGCGGCCATAGTCATAGAGCCGGTAAGTCACGTCGCTGGTCTGCTGCACTTCGATCAGGCTGACGCCCGCGCCGATCGCGTGGACTGTGCCCGCAGGAATGTAGAAAAAGTCGCCCGCCTGCACCGGATACCATTCGAGCAATTGCTCGATGCTGCCATCAAGCGCGGCACTTCGCATCACCTCCTGCGATAGCGGCGCACGAAAGCCCACACCAAGCGCCGCGCCGGGCTCAGCACCGATCACCAGCCAGCATTCTTCCTTGCCATGGCCGGGCAGCTGGGCATCGGACGGGTGCACCTGGACCGAGAGTTTTTCTGAAGTGAATATGTATTTGACCAGCAGCTGCGGCAGGCCCGGCGGTGGCTCAAACCAAACCTCGCCGATGCGTTGCCCCGGGGGCGCTGCGAATGGAGCAGGCAGCACATCCCGCCCCCACGGCTTTTCAACCATGCGGCTAGGCAGCAGCGCGTTCACTGGTTCGCGGCTCCGGAAAGCTTGCCGACTTTCTGTGCACCCGCAGCACTGGTCACCAGCACTTCGTCGCCATTGACCACCACGATCACGCCTTCCAGCCCGATCACCGAGACGCGGGGGCCATCGCTCTCGACCAGGACATTACGGCAATCGACCAGCTCGGCCGGGCCAGCAACCGAATTGCCGTCAGCATCCTTCTCGCGCGCGGCGTGCAGTGCTTCCCAGTTGCCGATATCGGACCAGGCCATGTCGGCGGGCACCATCGCGGCACGCTCTGTGTTTTCCATCACCGCATAGTCGACCGATTCGCTCTGCACCCCGGCAAACGCCTTGGCCTCGGGAAAGAATCGCCGCCCCTTTTCGTGCCCGTCGCGAATTGCGGTACACACGGCCACCGAAATGGCCGGGCGATAGTGCTCAAGCTCGTCGAGGAAATCCTTGACCCGGAAAGCGAAGATGCCGCCGTTCCAGGCATGGAGCCCCTCGGCGAGGAAGGCCGTTGCCCGGGCAAAATCAGGCTTTTCGACAAACTCAGCGACGCGATAGCCAGATTCGCCGATCGCATCGCCACGCTTCAGATAGCCGAATCCGGTCTCGGGCGATGTCGCCTCAATTCCGAAGGAGACCAGCCAGCCCTGCTCCGCGAGTTCCGCCGCAGCGCGGGCAGCAGCCACGAAGGCTTGCGGATTGCCGATGTGATGATCGCTCGGACAAACCAGCATCACTGCATCATCCGGCAGGCGCAGCGCGGCCAGCGCGATGGCCGCCGCCGTGTTGCGCGCCGAAGGCTCGACGATGATCCGGGCCTCGGGGTTATCGCCGAGTTGAGCCTCGACATGCGCCAGATGTGCAGTGCCGGTGACGACAACCGGAGCGCCAAATGCCGCATTGCGCGCGCAGGTCGCCTCAAACAGCGTCTGATCACCGACCAGTGGTAAAAAGGGCTTTGGCATGGTGGCGCGGCTGCGCGGCCACAGGCGAGTGCCGCTGCCGCCGCACAGAATAACCGGGATGATATTCGTCATGGCCCCGCCGTTAGCGGGATAGGCCTAAAGTTTCGCCTAATTTCTCCGATCTGATTATGCTTAAAAACCTATTACTCTCCGCGCTCACCGCGCCCTGAAATCGACCCTGTAGCCATAGCGCGCTTCAATTGGGGTCCCATCCCCCCGCTTTGCCGGGTTGAACCGGATCTTTCGGATGACCAGCGGGCAGACCAGCGCGGTCGCCTCCGCGTCAACGCTCGAGCGCGCCACCGAGCAATGGCGCGCGCGGCCGTCGGGCGTGACGGTAAACACCACGGTGACCGATTTGCCAAAGCGGGCCTCGCGTCCGCCGGGCGGCGCAGGAAAGTCCGAGGCGTTGTTGAGCTCTCCCGAACGCACCGATGGTCTGGCAGCCATCCCGCCGCCCTGGCCATCGCCGCCAGCGCCTGAGCCGGTGCCATTGCCCTGTCCGCCCGCGCCGGTGCCCTGCCCTGAATTCGTGGCACCTGCAGAATTGGCATTGCCCTTTCCTGCGACGGGCGGCGCAGGCCGCTGCGCAATCAACACTTTCGGTTTGGGCGCGGCTGCCGCCTTGGGCACCGCCTTCTTGCCCTCCGGCGCCGCCGCGCCCGCCTTGTCCGGCGCCTTGGGCGGCGGTGGTTTGGGCGATGGCGGCGGCGTGGTGACAGTGACAGTGACAGTGAAAGTCGAGATCACCTGCTCGGTCACTTTCGCGGTGAAACCCGGTGCAAATGCCTGAATGAGGCCGAGCACGGCGACGACATGCAGACCGATGACCAGCGCTGCGACCAACCGCCGGG
>CAXNKI010000231.1:0-3918 GCA_964202645.1 Alphaproteobacteria bacterium
TGGCGCACACCGGGCTGCTCAACGATGACATCCTCACCCTCGCGGGCATAAACATTGAAACCGCCGGTAATGATCATGTCCTTCTTGCGATCGACGATCCGGAGGAAACCGTCGGCGCTGCGCACCGCGACATCGCCGGTATGCAACCAGCCGCCCTCGAAGGCTGCGGCGGTTTCTTCAGGCTTGTTCAAGTAACCGGCCATAAGCAGCGGCCCCCGCACGCAAATTTCACCCGGAGTGCCGTCCGCAACCTCATTCATGTCATCATCCATCAAGGCGACGCGGACCATCGAAGTCGGCCGGCCGCAGCTTGCCAGGCGCTCGAGATTGTCCGGATCGTGCTCCGCCCGCCGCATCACCGTCACCGACATCGGCGCTTCGGCCTGGCCATAAAATTGGAAGAAAACCTTGCCGAACTTGCCGATGGCATCTTTCAGCCGCTGCGCCGGGAAGGCCGAAGCGCCATAGAAGATCACTTCCAGGCTGGAGAGATCGAATTCGCCGAAGCGCGGATGATCCATCATCGCGATGACCATGGTCGGCACCATGAGCACGGAAGTGATCTTGTGCTTCTCGATCATCTGCATTGCTGCGACCACTTCAAAGCCAGGCATGACCACCATATGGCCGCCGCGCAGCAACACCGAGGTGAGCACTGCGGCGCCCGAATGGCTGAGCGGGGCGCAGATCAGGTGGCGGATCTCATCGGGCCATTCCCATTCCATCTGCTGGATGAGCGCCGAGGTGACTGCCGATTGCTGCGTGCACATGATGCCCTTGGGCTTGCCGGTGGTGCCGCCTGAATAGGCGATGCGAAACACATCATCGGGTTTGGACGGTTTTGTCGCCAAAGCCTTGGGAGTGAATGCCATACTGGCCTTGACGATATCCTTCCCGGTCTCGCCGCTGCCCATGGCGAGGAAATTGGTCAGCTGCGGCGCGCGCTCCTTTAGCTGTTTTGCAACGCCTTCGTAGAGGTCGGCATCATAGACCAGCGTATCGATGCCCGCGTCTTCGATGACATAGAGATAGTCATCAACCGAACCCATCGGGTGCAGCGTCGTCAGGACAACCCCGGCAAAGCCAAGTCCACTGTTGGCGTAGATCACTTCCACCCGGTTCTTCGCCAGAATTGCAGCACGGGCAGGCTGAGGATCGAGGCTCTCGATCAGTTGCTGGAAGCGGCTGATATTGTCGCGCATCTCACGGGCGGTGATCACTTGCCCGGTATCGCTGATCAACACGGTGCGATCCAGATCGCGCGACAATGCATGCACCACCATATCGGAGCTGGTAATGTGCTGATGCAGCAATTCGTTCATGTTCCTGTCTCCCGATTGAATCCGTTGCAGCCAGGCTGCCAAGGCCTGGCCGGGTGCGGACGGTAATGTCATTCAGCCTGTGCATTTTTAACTAGGCGTGTCGTCGGCCCTGTCAAGCGGCTGGAAGGTCATCATCAATTTGGACTTTCGAGCACGGCAATATTGCCCTAGCAGCGTTGTATTCGATCAGGGGTCGTCAGCATGAAGCATTCATCCGGAAGCATTGCACGTCACAGTCAGGCAGCACAGCCTGCCAAGGCAATGCGCCCCGGCGCGGCCAAGCCCGCAGACCGCCCGTTCAACCAGGCAGGGCGCCCCACTGCCGCAGAGCTTGAACGGCGCAAGGCGCTGGTCATGGACATCGCCACGCACCTTTTCGTGACGCAAGGCTTCGCCGCCACTTCGCTGGTAGATATCGCCAAAGGTGCCGGTGTGGCAACGCGCACGCTCTATCAGCACTTCGGCGACAAGGAGGCGATCTTCCGCGAGGTCATCTTTGCGCGCGATGAAGGACAGGCCATCGAGCAACCAAGCGTCCAGTCCGGCGATACGCTCGCCGATGCTCTGCTGCGCGGCGCGCGCTATGCCTGCCAGGTGACCTATCGCGAGAAGTCGATCGGCCTGATGCGGCTGATGATTGCCGAGAGCACACGTTTTCCGGAATTCATGCAATCGCTGGCGAACTCGATCTTTGCCCGGTTCCGGCGCAATGTCGCCAAGTTGTTCGATGGCTGCGAACAGGCAGGGCTGATCCCGCCCGGCGATCATGCGCGTTCGTCCGAATTGCTTTCCGATCTGGTGCTCGGCAGCCACCCGATCATGACCTACACCAACTGGAATGCCGTGCCGCCAAGCGATGCCGACCTCGAGGAACGCGTTGCGCTGTTCATCCGCGGGCGCTTCGACGACGCAGTTGTCGCTGCCTCGCGCAGCCGCAAGGCACCCTGAACCGGTTCAGACTTTTTGCTGGCGCAAGGCCCGCCGCGCTGGGAAATTGGGCTGGCCGGTATGGGCCATGACCCCGCCATCGGCTGGCAGATTCGCGCCTGTGACGTAGGACGCATCATCGGATGCGAGAAAGGCGACGACCGAAGCCATTTCCTCAGGCAGTCCGCGTCGGCCCAGCGGAATGCGCTCGAGCCAGAAGTCGAGATCTTCCTGCCGCTGAAGCCCCGGCGCGCTCATTGGAGTATCAATCAGACCGGGGCAGACGGCGTTGACCCGGATGCCGTATTGCGCCGTCTCCAGCGCGAGCGAGCGGGTGAGATTCACCACCGCGCCTTTCGAGGCATTGTAGGCACTCATGCCATAGTCGCCCAGCAGGCCGGAAATCGAGGCGATATTGACGATCGCCCCGCCGCTGCCGCCGGGATTGGCGCGCATTAGCGGGATCGCGGCGCGGCAACACAGGAATACCGCGCGGGTGTTGACTGCGAAGACGTGGTCCCACAGCGCTTCGTCAGTGTCCTCGGCCATGGCCAGCGCGCCGACGCCTGCGTTGTTTACCAGGATGTCGAGCCGGCCCCAGGCTGAGGCCGCCTCCGCCAGTGCCTGGCCGACCTGATCGGTATTGGTCACATCGCACTGATGAAAACGAGCACCTCCGGGGAGTGCAGCAGGCGGATTGCGGTCTGCCACCAGCACATTCGCGCCCTCGCCCGCCAACCGCGCCGCAATCGCTGCGCCGATACCGCTGGCGCCGCCTGTCACGACTGCGACCTTGCCTGAAAATCTTGCCAATTGCCTCTCCTGTTCAAACATCGAAATCGGGCGACACCATACCTTGGGCCGCGCCATCAAGCTTGCGTCCCAGCGCATAATCGCCCCGGATCGTGGTGCGCTGCATCACGCGGGTCTGATCGGGAGGTACCCCGGTGGCGCAATGCAGCACCCGCCAGTTGTCCCACAGCACCATGTCACCCTCGCGCCAGTCGTGGAACCACGCGCAGGCAGGATCAGTGCAGTGCGCGATCACCTCGCGCAGCAGAGCGTCGCCATCGGGCCCGCCCATTTCGAGAATCCCCTGAGCAAAGCCGGGCGAAACATTGAGAACTTTGCGACCAGTCTCGGCCTGCTCGAACACCATGGGGTGGGTAACCCTGGGATAGGTCCACATGCGCCGTGCAATCGCGGTGCCCGATGCGGCCATGCGCAGGCAACGCACGTTGCCATCATGGGCGAACAACTGCCGCGAAAAATCCATGTCGACCGCATAGACCACATTCAGGCCTTCGATCTTGTCCTTGAGCCGCGCGGGCAGACGCTCCCATGCAGCGATCTGGTCGATAAAGCCGGTCATGCCGAGGTTCTGTGGCAGTTGTACCGGACGCAGGATGCCGCCGCGATTGATCCGGTCGGTGTAGATCAGGTCGCTATGCCAGGGTAGCCAGCCGCCACGCTGTTCGCCGCCGACATCGTAGTAGGTGCCATCCTCGGGATAAAATTTGATCTTCACCAGATCGGGAAAGCCGGGCTCGGTGGATTCGGGGAAAGGATGCGGCTCAAGCTCGCCAAAGCAGCGGCTGAGCTCGACATGCATCTCGCTGGTCGCCTCCCCGCCGCGAAACAGGATAACCCCCTGTTCAATCCACAGGTC
>CAXNKI010000232.1:0-3915 GCA_964202645.1 Alphaproteobacteria bacterium
CTTCGCTTTCGGTGATAAAGGCGCGGGCCACGCGGCCGGCGGCCGAGATGATCATCTCGCCGCTGATCGAGCACTCCTCGTGCGCCAGCCAGCCGACCACCGGCGCGACCATTTCCGGTCCCATCGGCGGGAAGCCGCTAGTATCGACACCTTCGACCATCCGCGTCGAGGCGCCGGGCAGGATGATGTTCGATTTGATGCCCCGGTCGGCGCCCTCGATGGCGATCGCCTGATTGAGACCGATCATGCCTGATTTGGAGATGGCATAAGGCGCCACGGTCGGCATGGTGTAGATCCCACCGATCGAGCCGGTCAGCACGACGCGGCCATAGCCGGCCTTGCGCATCAGCGGGAAACTGGGCTGCACCACGTTGAACCCGCCGAGCAGGTGCACATCCAGCACTGAGCGGAATTCCTCGTGGCTCAGATTTTCCAGCGGGCAGAAGCGGCTGTTGCCGGCGCTGTGGATCAGCACGTCGATGCGCCCGAAGCTGTCCATCGCCGCCTCGATGATCGCCCTGCCGCCCTCAGGCGTCGCCACGGATTCGGTGCAGGCGACTGCTTCGCCGCCCAGCGCTTCGATCTCGCTAACCATGGCCTGTGCCGGGCCGGCATCGCCGCCGCTACCGTCGAGCGCGGAGCCGTTGTCATTGATCACCAGCTGCGCCCCGCGCGATGCCAGCAGCAGCGCATATTCGCGCCCCAGCCCGCGCCCGCCGCCGGTAATCACGGCCACGCGGCCATCGTATCTGAGTTCGTTCATGCTGTTTCTCCTGCCTTCACACCGGCTGCCAGATCGGCGAGCCGCGCTCCGCCCGGTTCGAAGGTATCATTCGTCCGTCCACGTCACTGACGCCGTAAGCCTCGCCGAGTTCGGCATTGATCCAGGTGCCGCCACTTCGCGCCATCACCGCGTCATCCTTCGCCAAAGCCGCGATGATCCGTCCGGGGTATTCGGGCGAACTGCCCGCCGCGCTGTTGAGCTGCGCCGCCATGCCGGGAACAGTCTTGAGGTTTTCGATCGCCCGCTCGGTGAAGGTAAAGCCCTGCCACAGCGAGACTGCCGCCACGCCATGCGGCTTCAGCTCGATCGCCATGTCGCGCATCATCCGGTCCATGCCCGCCTTGGTCGTGCCGAAAATCACGTCGTAAGTGTAGGTCACGCCGACAAAGCCCGAGATGCCGACGAGCAGGCCCGAGCCCTGCGGCACCATGATTTTTGCCGCATGGTGGCTGGCGACGAAAGCCGCGCGCAGACCGGTGTCAAAGATCTCCCAGTTAGACAGCGGCTTTTCCCAGAACGGCAGCCGTTCGGTCATTTCGGGCGGGATCGAGAGGACATTGTTGACCAGCACATCAAGCCGGCCCTGCTCGGCAGCGACGCGCGCAAACAGCTCTTCCAGCTGGGCATCGTCGGTGACATCCACCTGCACGGCAATGCCCTTGCCGCCGCGCGCATCGCACAGCGCCGCAGTCTCGCCCACCGTTCCGGGCAGTGGCGCCAAACCGGCCTCGACCGTGCGCCCGGTGACATAGACCGTCATCCCCTCGGCCGCGAGCGCCAGCGCGGTGCCCTTGCCAACGCCCCGGCTCGCGCCGGTGATGACCGCGACTTTGCCTGCCAGTGCTGCCATGCTGCATCCTCTCCGCCGGGTCAGTTGCACGCTTGACCGGTCAAGGCAATGCCGATCAAATGGCTTCGGGGAGAGCGCCATGAGCCTGAAATTTTCCATCGACGACCTGACTGATCCGCATCTCTCGCCCGAGATGCGCGGCTATATCGCCGCGGTCGAGGCCAAGCCTCCCGCACTGACCAAAGACGCGGTGCTGGCCGCAGCGCGCGAGGCCACCGGGCTTGCAGACTTTGGCCCGGAGGACTTTCACGAGCGGCTGGATCTGCTGCTGGACGAGTGGAACGGCGACGCCCGCGCCTTTGCGCTCAAGCGCCAGTTCCTGCTGGACTATGCGATCCGCTATGCCACCAACCGCCTGCTGATCCAAGACCTATTGAAGCGCCACCCGGAAATCCACGACGAGTCGATCGAGCGGCCGATTATCGTGGTGGGGATGCCGCGTTCGGGCACCACGCATCTGCTCAACCTGCTCAGCGCGGACAGCCGCCTGCGTTCCACTCCGCTGTGGCAGACCTATGCGCCGGTTCCCAATCCGAAAGAGCCGATGAATGCCGACGGTTCCGATCCGCGCTACACCCGCGTCGCGGCGAAGTGGGAGCAGCAACTGGCCTCAAACCCGCTTTCGGCGGCGATGCACGCGATGGAGCCCGATCATTTCCACGAGGATGTCGAGCTGATGGGCCCCAATTTCGCGGGCTACAATTTCGAATGGCTCGCCCGCAGCCCGCGCTTCCGTGATCATTACCTGTCGCACGACCAGACCGAACACTACCTCTACATAAAGACCGTGCTGAAGATCTTCCAGTGGCAGGATGCAACTGCCGGGCGCCCGCGCAGGCGCTTCGTCACCAAGTGTCCGCAGCACCTCGAACAATTGCCGGTACTGAAGAAGGTGTTCCCCGATGCCACAGTCGCAATCACTTACCGCGATCCGGTGGAGGTGATCCAGTCGGCGATCACCATGATCGCTTACGGAGAGCGCATGGCATACCCGACCATCGATTGCGCCGGCCTGCTCGAATACTGGAGCGACCGGGTCGAGCGGCTGCTGTGCGCCTGCGTGCGCGACCGGCATGTGTGGCCGGAGGCGCAGAGTGTCGATGTGCCGTTTGACGCGTTCATGGCCGACGACATGGCGGTGGTGCGCGAGGTGCGCGGCAAGGCCGGGCTGGCGGAGACCGATCAGGCAAATGCCGATGTCGCCGATTATATCGCCAGCCACCCACGTGGGAAGTATGGCCAGATCGTCTATCACCTCGAACGCGATTTCGGTGTTGCGCCGGAAAGATTGCGCGAGCGGTTTGCATTCTATTATGAGGCCTATCCGTTCCTGAAGCGGTCAGAGAAAAGGAACTGAGATGTCAATCAAGACACTGCGCGCCGGACTGGCGCTCGCCACCGTAATGACTGCCTGCCCGGCATTTGCTCAGGAGACCGCGAGCACTGCTTCCGAGCCTTCGCTCGAAGCACAATTCAACGATCCACCCAACTCTGCTCGCCCGCGGGTGTGGTGGCACTGGATGAACGGCAACATCACCCAGGACGGCATAGCCAAGGACCTCGCCTGGATGAAGCGCGTCGGCATCGGCGGCATGCATAATTTCGATGCCCATCTGATGACTCCGCAGATCGTCGAAAAGCGGCTGGTATACATGACTCCCGAATGGAAGCAGGCCTTCCGCTTCACAGCGCAGGAAGCCGACCGGCTGGGCCTCGAACTGGCGATTGCTTCCTCGCCCGGCTGGTCGGAAACCGGCGGGCCCTGGGTCAAGCCCGAGGATGGGCTCAAGAAGCTGGTCTGGTCCGATACGCTGGTCGAAGGGGGCAAACCCTTCACCGGCAAGCTGCCCCTGCCGCCGCAGATCACCGGCCCATTTGGCTCGCTGGCTATGGGCGGCGGCGGCATCAACCAGATGGTCGGGGGCGAGGAAGTCAAAGCGCCGCCGCAACACACCGGTGAAGTCAGGGTTCTTGCTTTTCCCGCCTCCAATGCCGATACACAGCGGCCGGTCGTGGTGACAGATGGCATGGGCAAACCGCACGATGCGGTGGGGCTCGCCGATACTGACCTGGCCAAAGGCATCGATATCGCACGCGGCGATGAGCACCAAAATCCGCGTGTCGTGCTGGACTACGGCAAGCCGGTCACTGCCCGCGGCATGACCATGTTTGCCCCCGGCGCGGCGATGCTGTTTGTCGGCGCGCTCTATTCGCCCCGGCTCGAAGCCAGCGACAATGGCACTGACTGGCGCAAGGTGATCGATTTTGAGACGGGTCAGGT
>CAXNKI010000233.1:0-3913 GCA_964202645.1 Alphaproteobacteria bacterium
TTCCGCCGAACTCGACCTGCGCAAGACAGGCGCGTTCCGCTTCAGCTATACTGGCGAGATACATGTGCTGGCGCTGAGCAAGCTGGCAGAAGCGATGCAGGGCAAGGAAGGCGCCAATGCAACTTTCGCCGCGCAGCCTTGCTTCGCAAGCGAAGGTTCCCGGGAGCGCCCGTGTTCCGCGCAAGAGTTGGCCGAGCAGAAAGAAAGCTGGGCGGATCAGCAACGCGCCGCAAGCACGCGCAAGACGCGTGATGCCGAATCGATGAAAGCGATGATCGGCGGCATTGATCCCGCCGACCCCAGGGCCGCCGAAGAGCTTGCCGCGCGGCTGCGCAGACAGGCTGGCTGGCGAAAGGTCGTTCATCGGGGCGACGGCCTGTTCGATGTCGAATTCGTCATCGAGGGCCGGCTGGATCACGATTTCACCTTCCCGACGATAGAGCGCTTTCCATCGGCCAATCCCTTCGTCCAGGTGATGACCCGCGGCGATGGCACGGTCCGGATTGACGCGCCGGGCTTCGCCCCGCCCGCTGCAGGTGAGCCCTATCGCGGCTGGATGCAGGCTGCAGCGCTTTCAGAAGGCAACCAGCGCGCACCGCAACTGCCGCAGATGGACGGAACCTTTGTGATCACCACTGACGCTGCAGTGCTGGCCAACAACACTGACCTTGGCCCACAGACTTTTACCACGGGCCAACGGCTCGAATGGCGGGTTACCCAGCGCAGCCAAGCCGCACCCACTGCCCTGTTGCGGCTGGCGCGCTGAACCTCAACATACAAAAAAGCCGCGCCTGCCAAAGGGCAAGCGCGGCAATTTTTTGTTGTCCGGTCCGCGAGGCGTTGCGGACCGGAAATGGGCGAATTTAGTTCACCGCATCCTTCAGGCCCTTGCCGGCCTTGAACTTGGGCTGGCTCGATGCCTTGATCTGCATCGCTTCGCCTGTGCGCGGGTTGCGGCCGGTCGAAGCCTTGCGCTTGGCGACCGAGAAAGTGCCGAAGCCAACGAGGCGCACTTCGTCGCCCTTCTTCAGGGCGCCGGTGATGGCTTCGAAAACGCCCTCAACTGCCTTGGTGGCGTCGCTGCGGGTCAGGCCGCTGGAATCGGCTACAGCGCCAATCAGATCATTCTTGTTCATTCTGGGAACCCCCTTGCATTGTTTGGAAACTGTTTAGTCGTGAATCGCCTCTTGAGCGGCCCGGAATGAAGCGGCTTTTCGCGCCTCTGTCAAAGCCAATTGTGACGGCAGGGCGACTGTTATCCCCTAATTTCCGCCATTTTCGACGAAGTGAAGCCTTGCGCCGGTCACAATGCGCGCCCGGCTCACCTCGCCTGGGATTGCTCCGCGCGAGTCGCTGCAATGCAGCATTGGTCAGTGCGCGGTTGGCGACACCCCGGCGCCCGGCGAAACCGGCGCGGTGGCCTGGCTGGCAAGCTCATCCGCTTCGGTCCATTCCACCGGCACGAGCGGCTCGGTCAGCGCCAGCGCGAGCACTTCGTCGACATGGGAGACCGGGATGATTTCCAACCCATCCTGGATGTTCGCCGGGATCTCGGCGAGATCCTTGCGGTTTTCCTCGGGGATTAGCACCGTCTTGATGCCGCCGCGCAACGCCGCGAGCAGTTTTTCCTTGAGCCCGCCGATGGCCAACACGCGACCGCGCAAGGTCACCTCCCCTGTCATCGCGACATCGGCGCGCACCGGAATGCCGGTCAGCGTCGAGACCATCGCAGTGACCATGCCGACACCAGCCGACGGGCCATCTTTGGGCACCGCGCCTTCGGGCAAGTGAACGTGCAGGTCCTTGCGGTTGAAGATCGAGGGCTTGATGCCATAGGCTGGGCTGCGCGCCTTGACGAAGCTGAAGGCCATCTGCACGCCCTCGCTCATCACTTCGCCGAGCTTGCCCGTGGTGCGCACCGCGCCTTTGCCGGGCACCGTGACGCATTCGATGGTGAGCAGCTCGCCTCCGACTTCGGTCCAGGCGAGGCCCGTCACCGCACCGACCTGGTTCTCCTCATCGGACACGCCGTGGCGATACTTGCGCACGCCGGCAAAGTCGCCGAGGTTTTCGGGCGTGATCTCGATGCTCTTGGCCTCACCTTCTAGGATCTTGCGCAGGCTCTTGCGCGCCAGCCGCGCAATCTCTCGCTCGAGTGTGCGCACGCCGGCCTCGCGGGTGTAAAAGCGGATCAGGTCGCGCAGGCCCGCATTGGTCAGGGTGAATTCGCCCTTCTTCAGCCCGTGCGCCTCGATCTGCTTGGCAATCAGATGCCTCTCGGCAATCTCGACTTTCTCGTCCTCGGTATAACCCTCCAGCCGGATGATCTCCATGCGGTCAAGCAGTGCCTGCGGCAGGTTCAGGCTGTTGGCGGTGCAGACGAACATCACGTCCGACAGGTCGAAATCGAGCTCCAGATAGTGATCCTGGAACTTCGAATTCTGCTCCGGATCGAGCACTTCGAGAAGTGCCGAGGCCGGATCGCCGCGGAAATCCTGGCCAAGCTTGTCGATCTCGTCGAGCAGGAACAACGGATTGCTCGTTCCGGCCTTCTTCAGGTTGGTGATGATCTTGCCCGGCAGCGAGCCGATGTAGGTGCGCCGATGGCCGCGAATCTCGGCCTCGTCGCGCACGCCGCCCAGCGACTGGCGGATGAATTCGCGACCAGTGGCGCGCGCAATCGATTTGCCGAGCGAGGTCTTGCCGACGCCGGGAGGGCCGACGAGGCACAGGATCGGGCCCTTCAACTTGTTGGTCCGCGCCTGCACCGCGAGATATTCGACGATGCGGTCCTTGACCTTCTCCAGCGCATAGTGGTCATCATCAAGGATCGCCTGCGCGCCGGCGATATCCTTCTTGACCTTCGACTTCTTGCCCCAGGGCAGCCCCAGCAGCACGTCGAGATAGTTGCGGATGACCGTGGCCTCAGCTGACATCGGCTGCATGGCCTTCAGCTTCTTGAGCTCGGAATTGGCCTTGGTGCGCGCTTCCTTCGACAGTTTCAGCTTGTCGATCTTCGCCTGCAATTCCGCAAGTTCGTTGGGCTCGTCGCCGTCGCCGCCGCCCAGTTCCGACTGGATCGCCTTCATCTGCTCGTTGAGATAATATTCCCGCTGAGTCTTCTCCATCTGGCGCTTGACCCGCCCGCGGATCTTGCGCTCGACCTGGAGCACTCCCAGTTCGCCTTCCATGAAGCCATAGACCATCTCGAGCCGCTTGAGCGGGTCGGCCTCGGTGAGCAGCGCCTGCTTGTCGGCGACCTTGGTGGTCAGCTGCGCAGCGACCGCATCGGCGAGCCGCGAAGCATCGTCGATGTCTGAAAGCTGCTCGCCGGCATCCTGCGACAGCTTCTTGTTGAGCTTGGCATATTCGCCAAACTGATCGACGACGCTGCGCATCATGCCGGTTACTTCAGTGCCCGAGGCGCTTTCACATTCGACCGGTTCGATCTCAGCGAGCAGCATGGCCTCGCCCTCTTCCAGCCCGGCCAGCCGCGCGCGGCCCTTGCCTTCGACCAGCACCCGCACCGTGCCATCAGGCAGCTTGAGCAGCTGGAGCACAGTTGCGACCACGCCCATGTCATAGAGGTCATCGCCAGCGGGATCGTCGCAGCCGGGATCAAGCTGGGCAAGCAGGAAGATGTCCTTGTCGCCAGACATCGCCGCCTCAAGCGCGGCAACCGACTTCTCGCGGCCAACGAACAAGGGCACGACCATGCCGGGGAAAACGACGATATCGCGCAAGGGAAGCAGGGGGAGTGAGGTCACTTGGGGCCATCCATTGGGTCTGTTGGATTGGGGATATGGGGGCGGGGCTGCCGCCCTGCAATGGGGTGGGGGCGCGGGATTGTGGATGGTGGTGGGGTCGCGGCTGATATTTGCGATCTGCGTAATTGGTACGACGGGGGTAATTT
>CAXNKI010000234.1:0-3908 GCA_964202645.1 Alphaproteobacteria bacterium
GCCTCGAAGCCCAGCTCGAAGCGCGCGTGCTGATGATGTCGACCAACAACATCCTCAGCCCCGCCAACGGCAAGCCGATCATCGTGCCCTCGCAGGACATGGTGCTCGGACTTTATTATCTGTCGATGGACCGTCAGGGCGAGCCGGGCGAAGGCATGCTGCTGGCCGACATGGCCGAAGTGCATCAGGCGCTGGAAGTCGGCGCGGTGACGCTGCACTCCAAGATCATCGCCCGGGTTCCGCAGACTGACGAGCAGGGCAAGCAGTATCTCAAGCGCTTCGAAACTACGCCGGGCAGGATGCTGATCGGCGAATGCCTGCCGAAGAACCACACTGTGCCGTTCGATCTGGTCAACCATCTGCTGACCAAGAAGGAATTGGCCGACGTTATCGACCAGGTCTATCGCCACACCGGCCAGAAGGACACGGTGCTGTTTGCTGACGCGATCATGGGGCTTGGCTTCCGCCACGCATTCAAGGCCGGCATCAGCTTCGGCAAGGACGACATGATCATCCCCGACAGCAAGGTTGCCCTGGTCGATGAGACCAAGGCGCTGGTGGCCGATTATGAGCAGCAGTATCAGGACGGCCTGATCACCCAGCAGGAAAAGTACAACAAGGTGATCGACGTCTGGAGCCGCTGCGGCGACCAGGTGGCCGCGGCCATGATGGACGAAATCCGCGCGACCCCGCTCGACGAGAACGGCCGCGAAGCGCCGGTCAATTCGATCTACATGATGAGCCACTCAGGCGCGCGCGGTTCACCGACGCAGATGAAGCAGCTCGCCGGGATGCGCGGACTGATGGCCAAGCCTTCGGGCGAGATCATCGAAACCCCGATCATCTCGAACTTCAAGGAAGGCCTCACCGTCCTTGAATACTTCAACTCGACCCACGGCGCGCGCAAGGGCCTGGCCGATACCGCGCTCAAGACGGCGAACTCGGGTTACCTCACCCGCCGTCTGGTCGATGTGTCGCAGGATTGCGTCGTCGTCATCGAGGATTGCGGCACCGAGCGCGCGCTCGAAATGCGTTCGATCGTGCAGGGCGGTTCAGTCATCGCTTCGCTGGGCGAGCGCATTCTGGGGCGTACGCTGGCAGAAGACATTGCTGACAAGGACGGCACAGTCATCGTCGCGTCCGGCACGCTGCTCGATGAGCCGACCACGGCCTCGATCGAAGCTGCCGGCATCCAGGCGGCCCGCATCCGCTCGCCGCTGATCTGCGAAGCCGAACAAGGCGTTTGCGCGACCTGCTATGGCCGCGATCTGGCGCGCGGCACGCCGGTCAACATCGGCGAGGCGGTCGGCGTTATCGCCGCCCAGTCGATTGGTGAGCCTGGCACCCAGCTGACCATGCGCACGTTCCACATCGGCGGCGCTGCTCAGGTTAACGAAACCTCGCATCTCGAATCGATCTGCGATGGCACGATCAACCACCGCGACATCCCGACGATCACCGACAAGCGCGGTCGCCGCCTCAGCCTCGCCCGCAACGGCGAAATCGTGGTGGTCGACAACGACGGGCGCGAGCGCGCGATCCACAAGGTGCCCTATGGCACCCACTTGCTCCATGCCGACGGCGCGATCGTTGCCGAAGGCGAACGTCTGGCCGAATGGGATCCGTTCACTCTGCCGGTGATCACCGAAAAGCCGGGCATTGTGAAGTATCAGGATCTGATCGACGGCAAGACGCTGACCGAGCAGACCGACGAGGCAACCGGCATGTCCAGCCGCGTCGTCACCGAGAACCGTGCGGGTGGCCGCAGCAAGCAGGAAGACCTGCGTCCGCGCCTTACCCTGCTCGACGAGGAATCGGGCGAGGCTGCGCGCTACATGATGGCGCCGGGCACGACGCTTTCGGTGGAGGACGGACAGTTGGTCGAGGCCGGCGAAGTGCTGGCCCGCGCCAGCCGCGAAGCCGCCAAAACCCGCGACATCACTGGCGGTCTGCCGCGGGTGGCCGAACTGTTCGAGGCGCGCATTCCGAAGGACAATTCGGTGATCGCCAAGGTCTCGGGCCGGATCGAATTCGTCCGCGACTACAAGGCCAAGCGCAAGATCGCGATCATCCCCGAGGAAGGCGATCCGGTCGAATACCTGATCCCCAAGTCCAAGGTGATTGACGTCCAGGAAGGTGACTGGGTCAAGAAGGGCGACAACCTGATCTCGGGCTCGCCCAATCCGCATGACATTCTCGAAGTCATGGGTGTCGAGGCGCTGGCCGAATATCTGGTGGCTGAAATCCAGGAAGTCTACCGTCTGCAGGGCGTGAAGATCAACGATAAGCACATCGAAGTGATCGTTCGCCAGATGCTCCAGAAGGTTGAAATCACCGATGGCGGCGACACCACGCTGCTGGCGGCTGAACAGCTCGATTATGAGGAAATGAACGAGTACAACGCCAGACTGGCTCCCGGCCAGAAGCCCGCCGTGGGCAAGCCGGTGCTGCTCGGCATCACCAAGGCTTCGCTCCAGACGCGCAGCTTCATCTCGGCGGCTTCATTCCAGGAAACCACCCGCGTGCTCACGCAGGCGGCGGTCGAAGGCAAGAAGGACTCGCTGATCGGCCTGAAGGAAAACGTCATCGTCGGCCGGCTGATCCCGGCAGGCACTGGCGCTGGCATGAACCGCCTGCGCGTGGCCGCTTCCAGCCGCGATGCGGCGCTGCGCGCGCAGTACCGCAAGCTCCAGGAATCGCTCATTGCCCCGGCAACGGCCGCCGAAGAGCATGCCGCCGAGCTGGCGCAGGGCCCCGAAGCCGCGATGGGCGACGATCCCCTGGCAGCAGTCGAGGGCGAAACCCACGGCACTGACGCGGATGCGGGCGAATACCTGAACCCGGAAGCGGCAGACGGCGAAGCATAAGCCTCGCTTCTGCATCGAATGACGAATGATAAGCCCCGCCAGAGCAATCTGGCGGGGTTTTTCATTCCAGCCCCGCGCTTGCGGTCGCTTGTGCGGAACGATAGCATCGCAGGATGACCTTCCTGCGCAAAGCCAGCCTGTCGCTTGTCGTTATCGCCAGCCTGGCATTGCCGGCTGGGGCAGCCCTTGCGCAAAGCCAATCGCCAGAGCCCACCCGGGTTCTGGATCGCGCCGCGGCCCAGCGCCTGCTCGCCAACAAGGGGCTGACGTTGCAATGGATCGATTGGACAACACGCGGCCATGCGCGGGTGCAGCAGATGCGCGGCGTGTGGCAGCTGCGCGGTGCGCAAGCCGAGGCGGGCGGACCCGGGCGTTTGCTGCTTGAGGGCCGGATCGGCGAGATTGGCCGCGACTCTTTCACTTTCATCGGCACGATCCGCATTGCCGATACGCCGGATCGCGGGCGCCTGTGCGAGCAGACCAAAAGCTGGCGGTTTGCCATCACCCAGCGGCGTAAATACTACCGGCTACGCGAATTCGAATGGTGCGACGGGCTGACCGATTACATCGATCTGCACTTCTGAGCGTCAGGTTTTAACCCGCCGCCACTTCGCGCCCTCTGGCCCGTCTTCGATCACAATCCCGCACGCGGCGAGCTCATCCCTGATCCGGTCGGAAGCAGCGAAGTCCTTTGCGCCGCGCGCCGCTTGCCGCGCATCGACCAGCGCCTGAATTTCGCTGGCCTCAGGGTCGACCACTGCGGCTTTGGGGGCAATGCCAAGGATCGCGGCCAGTTCGGTCAGCTGGCGCGCGAGTTCGCCCGAGCGGTTGCGGTTGACCTCGCTGGCGAGCTCGAACAGGACCGCAACGGCTGCCGGCGCATTGAAATCTTCATTCATCGCTTCGCGGAAGCGCTGTGCATGGGCCTCGTCCCAATCAAGCGCCGCGCCGTCGCCGGGTACGGAGCGCATTGCGTTGTGCAGTCGCTCCAATGCACTGGCGGCATCGACCAGACCAGCCTCGCTGAAGTTTACCGGGCTG
>CAXNKI010000235.1:0-3890 GCA_964202645.1 Alphaproteobacteria bacterium
GGCGATCTTCTCGGCAGTCGCTTCCTTGGCCACGGCCCAGACCATGCCGCGGATCAGGCGATCGACCTGTTCTTGCGTGTAGTCCGCAATCTGCGCCTGCGCCGCGCGGCTGCGGGCGACTAGTTCTGCAACTTCCCGGGCTTCGGGGGTGTCGGCAATCGGTTGGGCAGCGGCCATGATGAACCTCGATGATGAATTTAATCGAACGGTTAAGCCACTGCAACTTTTGGCCCGGGCAAGCAAGATGATTCGCCTGCGTGGGCGCGGCAGCGAACAAGGCAGTTGCCCTGCCCGCGCGGCTTCGCCATGAAGCGGGCGAAGGCAATGCGAAGGGGCAGGCGTGAGCGACGTGACTATCGATCCGGCACTGTTCCGCGCAGTGCTCGGCGCCTATCCGACCGGCGTTTGCGCGATCACCGCGACCGGCGCAGACGGCGCGCCCATCGGCATGGTCATCGGCAGCTTCACCTCGGTCAGCCTCGATCCGCCGCTGGTCGGCTTCCTGCCCGGCAAGAACAGTGGCACCTGGCCGCAGATCGAGGCGGCCGGCCACTTCTGCGTCAACGTGCTCGCCAGCGACCAGATGGAGGCCTGCCGCCAGATCGCCGGCAAAGGGCCGGACAAGTTCGCCGGGCTCGACATCGCCCTCTCCGACTACGGCCACCCGGTCCTCGCCAATTCCATCGCCCGGATCGACTGCCAGATCCACGGCGTGATGGACGCCGGTGACCACTGGTTCGTGCTGGGCAAAGTGCTGGCGCTCGAGAGCACGCGGGATGATGATCCGATGCTGTTCTATCGCGGGCGGTATGGCGGGTTTGCGGGGTAGACGCCTGCTCGCCGGGGGCTTCGCAGCCCTGCTGGCCGCATGCAGCCAGGCGCCCAAAGTGGTGCCACTCGATCAAATCGCCTTTCCCGTCGTGCTTATCACCGGGCAAGACCCGACCAATGCCGCCCCCCACCGCGCCGACGTCGAGATCAACGTGCGAAACCTCTCGCTGATGCGGGTGGAGCGCTACTCCACGCTCGCCGCTCCGCCGATCGTGATCGACAGCAATGCCCGCATCTTCGACATGACCGAGATCAAGGGCGCCCACAGCAGCATGTGGATGATGATCAACCCCACCGGGCTGATGCCGCTGACGTTCAAACTGGCGCAGCGCAAGCAACAGGGCCTTGCCGAAGCCACTGCGCTGATCACCGCCTGCGACTTCCTCGGCCGCGACCTGGACAGCGACCGCCGCGCGGAACGCGTGGCGCGGCTGGCGGGGGCCCAGACCATGGCGGATGTGATAGCTATCGTTGATGAGATGGCGGGGAAGGAGTGAGGGAACACAGGGAGTAAAAGTATTAAGTGAGGTGCACCTTAGTTCCCCACCCGTAATTCCCGGGTAGGGTTGCAGATCGCCGCGTTTATGTTATAACGTCCGTATGAACATGACGGTCAAAATCTCGAAAGTGGGCAATTCGGCGGGGATTCTCCTGTCGAAAGAAATGCTCGCGCATCTACAAGCCGGAATCGGTGAGACGCTTACAGTGGCAAAAACGCCCAACGGCTTCGAGCTTCGACCGGCTGATGCCGATTTCGATGCCCAGATGGCAGCGGCGCGCGAAGTGATGGCGCGGCGCAGGCAGGCCCTGCGCGAACTCGCAAAGTAAACCCATGCCCGCAAGCTGGATCTGGATCACGCTCGACGTGGCCATGACAGCGCATGCCGAACAGCTTGCAGAACATGGCGGCGGCGAAGGCGTGCGCGATCTGCGCCTGCTCGAAAGCGCCATGGCCAGACCGCAAAATCTCGTAACCTATGGCCAGCCCGACGCGGCGGCCCTTGCAGCCGCCTATGCCTTCGGCATCGCGCGCAATCATCCCTTCGTCGACGGCAACAAGCGCACGGCAGCAGTGGTCAGCGAAACTTTCCTCGCTCTGAATGGCTTCGCGCTGACAGCCAGCGACGCCGAACTGGCAGTGGCCTTCATCGACCTTGCGGCGGGAGAATTGAGCGAAGCGGAACTGGAGGCGTGGCTCAGGGAATTCGTGCAGGCAGGATAGGGGTGGCGAAGCGAGCAATCCGGCCTTTCCTACACACCCCCAGCCATGCCACACTCCCGCGCCCGAAGGCCTCCCGGCTTCCGCGTTCTTTGACCCTGTGAGCCCCCACCCCAAAGCCACAAATCCCGCGCGCGCAGGTTTTTTATTGCCGGAAACGCAAATGTGTCACGTTTTTCCACGCAAGCCACTGTTTTGTAATAAAAAATCTGGGGTTATGCCAGGGCGACACAGTGTAACCCAATGTCACATTTCCGGCACCACTAAACCACCCCCGCCAGCGCCTTCTGCCGCCTGCGCTGCACCGAGGAGCCCAGCCCGATCGCCTCGCGGTATTTCGCCACTGTCCGCCGCGCGAGGTCAAAGCCTTTGGCCTTGAGCAGGTCCACCAGCGTGTCATCCGAGAGGATGGCCTTGGCGTCTTCGGCCTCGATCAGCTGGCGGATTGCGGCTTTCACCGCCTCGGCGGAGGCCGCGCCTTCGCCGTCCGCGGTGCCCCCGACGCCTGAGGTGAAGAAGTATTTGAGCTCGAACGTGCCGCGCGGACAATGGAGGTATTTGTTCGAGGTGACCCGGCTGACGGTCGATTCGTGCATGCCGATGGCTTCGGCCACCGCGCGCAGGGTCAGCGGCTTGAGGTGCGCGACGCCGTGGCGGAAGAAGGCGTCCTGCTGGACGACCACTTCGCTGGCGACCTTGAGGATGGTCTTGGCGCGCTGGTCGAGCGCCTTGATCAGCCAGTTGGCGTCAGTCAGCTTCTCCGACAGCCAGCCGCGCTCGGCCTTGCCGCAGGCCGCTTTCAGCTCGGTATAGTAAGAGCGGTTGACGATCAGGCGCGGCAGAGTCGCCTGATTAAGCGCGATGGCCCAGCCGGAAAACTGGCCCTTGGGATCGATGGCCGGGCTCAGCAACACATCGGGAGTGACCGGCTCGACGCTGGCATCGCCGAAAGCCAGCCCGGGCTTGGGATCATAGCCGCGCAGCTCGGCGAGCATCTGGGCGAAGTCCTCGTCGTCGACGCCGCACATGCGCTTGACCCGCGCAAGTTCGCCGCCAGCGATGAGATCGAGATTGTCGATCAGCCGCGCCATGGCAGGGTCATAGCGGTCGGCTTCCTGCGCCTGGAGCGCGATGCATTCGCCAAGGCTGCGCGCGCCGACGCCGGTCGGATCAAAGGTCTGGATCAGCGCGAGGGCATCTTCCGCATCGGCCAGATCAACCCCCAGCTGCTCGGCAATCTCGCCGAGCGGCATGGGCAGATAGCCCGCCTCGTCGAGCTGGCCGACCACGTGCCGGGCAATCGCGGCCTGTCGCGGATCGCGGCTTGCTGGGCCGATCTGGGCTTCGAGATGCTGGGCAAGGCTCGCCGCGCCCTCGCCGCGCTCGTCGATGCCGAGGCCATCCTCGCCGGCGCCGCCCGAGAAGGCATCGCGGCCCCAGTCGGCGTCGAAGCTGTCGCGGTCGCGGTCAAGCGCGGCTGGGTCGATATCGAGCGGGCGGTCGTCGGCGGCGCGGCCTTCGCCGATCAGCTGGTCGGCGGGGGAGGTTTCGAGAGTGGTGCGGCGGGCCTCCGGCGGCACGATTTCCGCAGCCTCGGCGGGCGCGGCCTCGCCGAGATCGAGCAGCGGATTGGCATCCAGCGCCTCGCCGATGAAGGCCTCGACTTCAAGGTTGGACAGCGCCAGCAGCTTAATCGCCTGCTGGAGCTGGGGGGTCATCACCAGCGACTGGCTTTGCCTGAGATCAAGGCGGGGCCCAAGCGCCATGGTAATTACAACGTGAACCCCTCGCCCAGATAGAGCCGGCGCACATTTTCATCCGCCACCAGCGCCTCGGGACT
>CAXNKI010000236.1:0-3889 GCA_964202645.1 Alphaproteobacteria bacterium
GACCCAGGCTAACCCCGAAGGTGGCATCGACCGCCGCGAGGCGCCGTTGCAGATTTGCAAAGTCGGCCTTGCCGACCCCAAGACCGGCGCGGCCACACGCGTGCGCTTCGAAATCGGCAAGGACGGCAAGAAGCAGCGCATTGCGGTCAAGTCCGGGGAGAAGATCGATGGTTGATTATACCCCCCGCATGAAGCAGCGCTACGCAGATGTCGTCACGAAGGCGATGACTGAAAAGTTCGGCTACAAGAACCACATGCAAGTGCCCCGGATCGACAAGATCACGATCAACATGGGCGTTGGCGAAGGCACGCAGGACCGCAAGAAGGTCACTATTGCCGCTGAGGAAATGGCGCTGATCGCCGGCCAGAAGCCGGTTATCGTCAAGGCCAAGAAGTCAGTCGCCCAGTTCAAGCTGCGCGAAGGCATGGCGATCGGCTGCAAGGTCACGCTGCGCCGCGAGCGGATGTATGAATTCCTCGACCGTCTGATCACTGTCGCCATGCCCCGCATCCGGGATTTTCGCGGGCTGAACCCGAAGAGCTTCGACGGGCGCGGCAACTATGCGATGGGCCTGAAAGAGCAGATCATCTTCCCAGAGATCAGCTACGACCAGATCGACAAGGTGCGCGGCATGGACATCATTGTCACCACCACCGCCAACACCGACGACGAAGCGCGCGAGTTGCTGCGTCTGTTCGGTTTCCCTTTCCCGCCGGAAGCTGTTGAAGAGCAGCAGGCCGCGTGAATCTGAATTTCTAGAAGAGAGCTTAAGTCCATGGCGAAACTGAGTTCCGTTAACAAAAATGAGCGTCGCAAGAAGCTCGTTATTCAATATGCGGCGAAATTTGCCGCGCTGAAGGCCCAGGCAGCCGACAAGTCGCTCGATGATACCGATCGGCTGATGGCGCGCCTGAAGATGGCTGAATTGCCGCGCAATGCGAACCCTACCCGGGTGCGCAATCGCTGCGCCACCACCGGCCGCCCGCGCGGCTATTATCGCAAGTTCGGCCTGTGCCGCATCGAACTGAGGGACCTTGCCAACAAAGGCATGATCCCCGGTGTGACCAAGTCGAGCTGGTAAGGAATACGCGATGGCTTTGACCGATCCCCTGGGTGATATGCTCACCCGCATCCGCAACGGCCAGCGTGCGAAGAAGGACTCTGTCCTCTCGCCCGCCAGCAAGCTGCGAGCCCGCGTTCTCGAGGTGCTCCAGCGCGAAGGCTATATCCGTGGCTATGCCGAAGACGCCAGCGGCGAACATCCGCAGCTGCGCATCGAACTGAAGTATTTCGAAGGTGAGCCTGCAATCAAGCATGTCGCCCGCGTCTCGAAGCCTGGCCGCCGGGTCTATTCGGGGAGCCGCGAGCTTCCTGTGATCCGCAACGGCCTTGGCATCACTATCGTCTCGACCCCGCGCGGCGTGCTTTCGGATGCCGAAGCGCGCGCTGCCAATGTCGGCGGCGAAGTGCTCGCGGAGGTGTTCTGATGAGCCGCATCGGTAAAGTTCCGGTCGCCATTCCCGGCGGTGTCACTGCCGAGATCGCCGGCGGCATTCTCAGCGTGAAGGGTCCCAAGGGCACGCTTACGCTGACCATGCGTGGCGAAATCAGCTATGTCGTCGAAGAGGGCCGCATTGTGGTCAAGCCTGCGAACGA
Organism: Alphaproteobacteria bacterium; assembly: GCA_964202645.1. GTDB lineage: Bacteria > Pseudomonadota > Alphaproteobacteria > Sphingomonadales > Sphingomonadaceae > Novosphingobium. The sequence goes on from CAXNKI010000236.1 coordinate 1,658, forward strand.
CTCCAAGGCTGCCCGCGCATTCTGGGGAATGCAGCGCACGCTGGTGAGCAACCTGGTGACGGGTGTCACCGAGGGCTACACCAAAGTGCTCGAGATCACTGGCGTCGGCTATCGTGCCAATGCATTGAGCCCTCGCAAGCTCAAGCTGCAGCTCGGCTACAGCCACGATGTCGATTTCGACGTGCCCGAGGGTGTCGAGGTCAAGACCCCGGACAACACCACGGTGGAAATCACCGGGATCGACAAGCAGAAGGTCGGCCAGGTTGCCGCCGAAATCCGCCGCTGGCGCAAGCCCGAGCCTTACAAGGGCAAGGGCATCAAGTACCGCGGCGAATATATCTTCCGCAAGGAAGGGAAGAAGAAGTAATGGCCAAGCTATCGCTTTTCGAACGCCGCCGTCGCCGCGTTCGCACCGCTCTCAAGGCTCGTGCCGGTGGGCGTCCGCGCCTTTCGGTTCACCGTTCGGGCCGGCATATCTATGCCCAGATCATCGACGACCTGGCCGGGCGCACGGTGGCTTCGGCCTCGACGCTGGTCAAGGGCGGCAAGGGCCCGGGTGCCACCACGGACGATGCTGCCAAGGTCGGCTCCGCGCTCGCCGAGGCTGCCAAGAAGGCCGGCGTCACTTCCGTCGTGTTCGATCGCGGCGGCTTTCTGTTTCATGGCCGCGTCAAGGCGCTGGCTGATGCTGCCCGCGCGGGCGGGTTGGAGTTCTGAGCATGGCTGACGAAACCGAAAACAGCGTCGAAGTCGAAGCCGTTGCGGTAGCGGTGGAAGCCGCACCTGCAGATGGCGGCGATCAGCGCGATGCGCGTGGCCCCAGGGCTGATCGCGGCGGTCGTGGCCGTGGCGGCAATGACCGCGGCGCCGGTGGCGGTGATCGTGGCCGGGGCCGCGGCGACCGTGATCGTGGTCGCGGTGGCAACGAAGAAGGCGGCGAAGAGCTGATCGAGAAGCTGGTTCACATCAACCGCGTCTCCAAGACCGTCAAGGGCGGCAAGCGCTTCGGCTTTGCGGCGCTGGTCGTGGTTGGCGATGGCAAGGGCCGCGTTGGCTTTGGTCACGGCAAGGCACGCGAAGTGCCCGAGGCGATCACCAAGGCAACCGCTGCTGCCAAGAAGAAGATGACGCGCGTGCCGCTGAAGGAAGGCCGCACGCTGCACCATGACTGCAAGGGCCATTTCGGCGCGGGCAAGGTCAATGTGCGCAGCGCACCTGCTGGTACCGGCATCATCGCCGGCGGCCCGATGCGCGCCGTGTTCGAAAGCCTGGGCGTGGCAGACGTGGTGACCAAGTCGGTCGGCTCGTCGAACCCCTACAACATGATCCGCGCGACGTTCGATGCGCTGATCAATCAGACATCGCCGAAGTCGGTAGCGCAGCGTCGCGGCAAGAAGGTCGCTGACCTGCTCGGCCGTGGCGGCGCCAGCGCGGTTGAGGCGGAAGCCGACGCCGCGGCTATTGTGGAGTAATTTTCATGGCCCCCAAGTCCGACAAGAAAACCATCAAGATCAAGCAGATCGGTTCGCCGATTCGCCGTCCGGAAAGCCAGAAGAAGATCCTCATCGGTCTGGGCCTGGGCAAGATGAACCGCGTCGTCGAGCGGCAGGACACAGCTGAAGTGCGCGGCGCTATTGCCAAGCTGCCGCATATGGTTGTCGTGATCGACTGAACCGCGTTTCCTGAACGCAAGACAAGATAGAGCCCCGGCCATTGCGCCGGGGCTTTTTCGTTGTGTGGCTCAAGCCTGGGATGAGTTTAGGTGTGGATTAGGGGTTGCAGGTTCAGCTCCGGCAATCCCCCCACACCGCCAGATCAATCGTCTGGCTGCGCTGCAGGATCGTCTGCTTGCCGATAAAGCGGCAGTTGGCGGCGACATAGCTGCGCACCAGCGCATCGGTTTCGGGATTGACCGGGCCGTTGATGATTGGATCGGACATGACGACCACGCCGGGCCGCTGTGCCAATACTCGCCGCATTTCGCTGAGTGTTGAGAGGTGGCTGACGTCCTTTTCGATCAGGGCGCTGAGGTGCATCGTGAAGACCAGCGGGGTGAGGAAGGGCTTTCCGGTGAGCCGGTAGAGCTGCGTCGGGCCTTCGAACGTCAGCAGGCCGCGCCCGGCACCGTGAGCCTGAACGGTCTGCACAAGAGCGGTCATGGCGGCTTGCGACTTGCGGGTGTGCTCGAAGCGGAACGGCGGTTCGATCCAGAACGAGTATGCGGCCATGGCT
>CAXNKI010000237.1:0-3882 GCA_964202645.1 Alphaproteobacteria bacterium
GGCGACAGCCCCGCGACATGCGCCAGAGTGCCAAGGCCGCCCAGCTCGCCGACCCGCGCGGCCAGCGCCGCGACAGCGCCCGGATCAGTGACATCGCAGACAATGGCGCGCGCATCGCAGCCCTCCTCGCGCATCCGGGCAGCGCCAGCCTCTGCCCGCGCGCCATCGATATCCGCGAGCAACACCCGGCACCGCTGCGCCAGCCGGCGCGCCACCGCCATGCCCATCGTCCCCGCGCCGATCACCACGCCAAGCGGCAAGTCCGCGCGTTCGCTGCTGCCCAATATGTATGCCATGCCGTCATCCCCAGCCCGCTTTGCGCTTCCCCTCCACTCTCCTTCATGCAACGATCCGCCGCAAGTGCAGGGAGAGCACATCATGAATATCCAGTCCGCAATCACCATGCTGCTCACTGAAGAGGCGGCAAAGCTGCGCGGCACGGGTCCGCTGCCCTCGCGGCCCTATTGGGATCCGGAATGGTGGGAGATGGAGCGGCAGGCGATCTTCATGCGGACATGGCTGCACATCGGCCACGTCTGCGAGATTGCCGAAGCCGGCATGTTCATCCGCCGCGAGGTGGAATTTGCCCGTGCCTCGCTGCTGATCGTGCGCGGCAAGGATGGCGCAGTGCGCGCCTTCCACAACGCCTGCACCCATCGCGGCACGCAATTGGTGAGCGATGAAGCCGAAGGCAAGCGTGACCGCTTTTCATGCCCCTATCACATGTGGACCTATGGCACCGACGGCGCGCTGATCTCCGCCCCCGATTTCGAGCGGTTCTATGTCGAAAAGAAGGACTGCGCGCTGAAACAGGTCCACTGCGAGGTGGTCGGCGGCTACATCTTCGTCAATTTCGCGCGCCAGCCGCAACAGACATGCCGCGAATTCTTCGGACCCATCGCTGATGAGATGGAGAAACTGCCCGCCGCGCGCGCCACCCATTTCACCGAATGCACCTATGAAATCGCCGCCAACTGGAAGACCAATTTCGACAATTTCCAGGAAAACTACCACTTGCGCTTCGTCCATCCGCGCACCAGCGCCAGCACCTGCTGGGACGAAAACCCGTTCGGCTATCCGGTTGCCTATGGCTTTTCCGGCCCGCACCGCAGCCAGACCCTGCCAACCAACCCCAATCCGCCGCCGCCCTCGCCAATCATGCTCGATGCCTACATGCGCATGGGCGCGATTGGCGCGCGCGAGGGGCTGACTTTCCCCAAGGCGGATTTCAAGCTGTTCCCCGCCTTCCACATCGTCGGCCTCGCGCCCAACCAGTTCAGCCACACCATGTGGCCGCTCGGCCCGGACCGCACGCGCGGCCAGGTACGCTTCTATTTCACGAGTGAGAACGATACCGCCAGCAAGCTCTATGCCCGCGAGCTGACCACCATGGTGATCGCCGACGTGCTCTGCGAAGACCGCGACGCGATCGTCTCGGCGCAGCGCGGGCTGTCTGGCGGCGCGGTGGATCAGATCCACTTCCAGGACCACGAAATGCTGCCGCGGCATTTGTATGAGACGGTCACGGCGATGGTGGAGGCTTGGCAGGCGGAGCAGCGGGGGGATTAGAGGGTCGCAGAGGACGCCCGCGTTTCGCGTTGATTCTGTCATTGCGACAGTGGGTCGGTTCAAGTGCTTGGTCAGTTCAAGAATCCGGAACGTCAGGTCCCGGGCGGCAATAGTATGGTGCGTACATTCGTTTGGACACGCAACGATGCGGCCGCCTTCGATCAGAGTCTCACCAAGCTTAACCTCCATATCCTTTCTGCGGGTTAGCGCCATGCGCACGGCCCCGTTGCCGCTTCCTGCGCGGCATTTCGCGCTCTGTTCGACGTCGCCCAGATGCCTGTGCGCGAAACTGGTTATCGCTCCGTGATTGGTGCGTTGTGTAAATTAATAAGAACGACTAGTCTTATTCTTATTGTCAATCCACCCGCGATTGAATAGCCTCGCCGGATTGGACTGCTGCCGCACGATTCGGGTGGGCAGCCTGGGAGAGACAACATGCTTGCTACCGAAGACCTCACGCCGCTGGGCGCCATTGATTTCGCGCGGTTTCCCTGGACGATTTCGACCGACCGTTACGTCTCACCTGAAATTGCCGCAGTCGAATGCGAGGCGATCTGGATGAAGACGTGGCAGATCGCTGGCCGGGTCGATGAGCTGCCGAACCCGGGCGACTGGAAACGGCATGATGTGCTCGACCAGTCCTTCATCGTCGTGCGCGGCAAGGATGGAATGCTGCGGGGCTTCGTCAACGCCTGCCGCCACCGCGGCAACATGTTGTGCGATACGGCCAAGGGAAGGACGCCGAAGTTTACCTGCCCCTATCACTTGTGGACCTTCGATCTTGACGGTTCGCTGTTTGCCGTCGCCCGGCCGGACCTCGTCGGACCGATCGACAAGGCAGGACACGGCTTGCACGAAGTGCCGGTCGACACGGCCTTTGGCTTCATCTTCATCAATCCCGATACCCAGGCCGCGCCGCTAGCAGATTTTCTCGGGAGCGAGGTGATCGAGCGGCTTTCGGCTTACAAGCTCGACGAGATGACCCCCGTTGGCCTCGACGTGCGTGAGGAGCTCGATTGCAACTGGAAAGTGGTGATCGATGCCTTCAGCGAGGGCTACCATATCATCGGTGTGCATCCCGAACTACTCAAGGTAATCGACCTGCAGGCGGGCAATGCGCGGCACGGCATGTTCGGCGATCACGGCTGCGCAGTTTCGCCCTTCGAGGTGAAGGATGCGGCCAATGCCAGCCTCGAGGAACAGGTCAAGGCGATCCGCGACCTGCCGAGCACATTTCCCACCGTGGCCGAAGTGCTGCCGCTGTTCGAGCAGATGATCGACTCCTTCCGTGACGGTGCGGGCGCGCTGTCATTCCCGGAAGGCGAGACCGTGCGGACCGTGCTGCAAAAGGCGACGCGAGCAGTGCTCGCCGCCAAGGGTCTCGATGTTTCAGCGCTCGGAGACGACCAGATGAGCGACAACCAAGGCTGGTTCCTGTTCCCGAACTTCTTCATGACGATCCGCGCCGGCGAGGCGACGACGATCATGGCCTGGCCGCACCCATCGGGTGATCCGAACAAGTGCGTATGGCATGTGAAGGCGTACATCTGGCTGCCCGATGCCCTCCGCGCCCAGTACCGCGCCGAGCCGGTGACCGTGACCGAGCGCGGAACGTACCCTTATTTCCTCGCGCTGCAGCAGGATTACGACCAGATGCCGCGCCAGCAGAATGGCCTGAAAAACAAGCGCCTCACGCACCTCTCGCTGGTGCGCGAAGAGCTTTCGGTTGCGCGTTTCCACGGCGTGTGGGACCGCTGGATGGAGGGAGCCACGCATGCCTGAGCTAAGAGACATTGACGAAGCCGCGAAGGAACATGCAGGCCTGTCGCGCAAGGTGCTCGATTACAGCATCGAGATGAAGCGCATGGTCGAGGCGGCCAAGCAGCCGGGGTTCGCCGAGGCGAGTTGGGCGGGGCTGTCGGGTTATGTGAACGTGGAAAAGTTCATCCGCGTCGGCAACTTCAAGGAAGTGATGACCTGGGCGGACTATGTCGCCTTCCTAACGCCTTGGGCGATGCATTCCGAGTGGGAAGGCTCCTTCAAGCGGGTGACCGAGAGCGGCAGCCTCGTCATCCTCGAGCTGGAAGAGCGCAGCCGGGTGGGCGGGCACAGCAGCGTGGTCAATTCGGTCTCGGTCTATGAATTCGGCGATGATGGCCGGATCGAGCACCTCGACATCTACCTGCAGATGCCAATGCCCGATCCGGAAATGCTCGCTGGCTACGCGGGGATCGAAATCAGCGGATGAGCCGCACTGTCGCCCTCTTTGCCGGCAAGCTCGCCAAGCCCCGGGGAACAAGCCGGCGTGGCCGG
>CAXNKI010000238.1:0-3879 GCA_964202645.1 Alphaproteobacteria bacterium
ACCACGGTGTGCATTCGTAGCTCTTGTTGCCGGCGAGAAAATCGAGAAACAGCGGCGAGTTGGTGAACTTCCAGGCCTTGCCGCCCTTGCCCCGGCTCAGCAAGTCGCGGAACAGGTTCTTGGTGCGCTCGCGGTTGAGGAAGTGCTCCTGATCGGGCGCACGCTCGTAGGCATAGCCGGGCGAGATCGTCGTCTCGACGCCCTTTTTCGCCATCAGGTCGAGGAAGCTGGCCAGCCGCGCGGGATCGGCGTCGTTGAACACCGTGCAGTTGATCTGGACGCGGAAGCCCTTGGCGAGCGCGAGGTCGATAGCCTCCATCGCCACGTCATAGACCCCATCCTGACAGACCGACTTGTCATGCATCATCTGGTCGCCATCGAGGTGGATCGACCAGGTGAAGAAGCCGTTGGGCTTGTAGTCGTCGATCTTCTTCTTGAGCAGCAAGGCATTGGTGCACAGGATCACGAATTTCTTCCGCGCCAGGTACCCCTCGACAATCTTCGGCATGTCACGGTGGAGCAGCGGCTCACCGCCAGCAATGGAAACTGCAGGTGCGCCGCATTCCTCGATCGCGTCCATGCATTCGTCATAGGACAAGCGGCGGTTGAGGATGGCATCGGGATAATCGATCTTGCCGCAGCCCTTGCAGGCGAGGTTGCAACGCAGCAGTGGCTCCAGCATCAGCACCAGCGGATATTTTCCGCCCTTCAGCTGGTTGACGATGGCGTGGCTGCCGATGCGGAGCGCTGGGGCGAGGGGAAATGACATGGAGGCTCTTTTCGTGGTTAGGGCCATGCGCGCCCGAGCAGCGGGCACAATGAGTATTGACGCTCCTTTCGCGGATTTTCCGCCAGCTTTCAACCTCAGCGTTCATCGTCATTACAGAATCGGCCTGCTAGTCGAGGGGCTGAGATTGAAGAGGACCATCATGTTCAGATCCATTGCTGCTGCCCTTGCCGTTGTGGTCGCCATTCCGGCGGCGCAGGCGCAACAGGCCGATCCGGCGATTGCCTCGGTCAATGTGCTAAACAGCGGGCTGATTGCCGCAATGCGCGCGGGCACGGCTGCGGGACAGTCTGGCCGGGCGCGTTTGGTGACGCCGGCGATCGACCGCAGCTTCGATATTCCGCTGATGACCCGTCTGGCGGTCGGCCCGGCGTGGACGAGAATGTCGGCTGCCGACCAGTCTGGTCTCGTTGCTGCCTTCCGCGCGCTGACGATTGCGCAATATGCCAAGAATTTTGAAAGCTATGGCGGTGAGAGCTTCTCGGTTGCGCCGCAAGTCGAGACGCGCGGCGGCGACAAGCTGGTGCGCACGACGCTGAATGTGCCCAAGGGCAACGCAGAATCCCTCAACTACCGGCTGCGGGCAAGCGGCGGGCAGTGGAAGATCATCGACGTCTATTTCCGCAATTCGATCAGCCAGCTGGCGACTCGCCGTTCGGAATTCGCGCGGCCCTTGGCAACCGGCGGCGCGCAGGGTCTGATTGCCCACCTCAATCGGCTTGCGAACCGGCCAGCGGCTGGCGGCGTGCGCTAGAACCGGTCAGCGCGGCGGGTTGGGGCCTTTGGCGCCCATGAAATAGCGCAAGCTGAAGCTGATTACTTCGGCGCGGCCCTGATGGACGAAGAATGCATCACGCCACTTGGGCGGGCCGAGCCCGATGCGGGCATTGCGCGAGAAGCCGACGCCTTCGCGCGGGATGCCGAACATGGCGCGGTCAACCTCGCCGTTGGCGTTTTCGTCATGGAAAGCCTGGACGGCATATTGGCCGGCAGGGACGCTCGGGATCGTGATCGTGGTGGTGCCTGCGCGTGCCGGCACTTCGGCGTGGTGGACGCAACCATCTGCGAGGAAGCGGTCTTGCGGGCAGATGTCGACGACCACGCGGCCGCGGCTGTTGCGGACATTGGCGACGTTCATCGTAACTGACCCGGCGGCCTCAGCCATGGCCAATGCAAGAAGAATGCTCATGCCCGCACCTCGGTCACAACTCCGGTTTCATTCCAGCGCAGAGCTTTGAGGACTGCTTCGACGATGTGGGGGGCGTTGAGGCCGGCTTCGTCGTATTGCTTGTCTGGCGCGTTGTGGTCCTGGAACATGTCGGGCAGGCGCAGGGTGCGGATCTTGAGGCCGGCATCGAGCAGGCCGTGGTCCGAGGCCAGCGTGAGGACATGCGCGCCGAGCCCGCCGATTGCGGCTTCCTCGACCGTGATGATGACCTCATGCGTGGTCATCAGCTTGCGGACCAGTTCCTCGTCGAGCGGCTTGGCAAAGCGCAAGTCGGCGACGGTGGTGGAGAGGCCCTTGGCCTCGAGGCTCTCGGCGGCTTTCAGGCTCTCGGCGAGCCGGGTGCCGAGGCTGAGCAGCGCGACCTTGCTGCCCTGCTTGACCACGCGGCCCTTGCCGATCTCTAGCAGCTGCGGCTCTGCGGGCAGGGCAATGCCGGTGCCGTTGCCTCTGGGATAGCGCACCGCGATGGGGCCAGCGTCATACTCTGCGGCGGTCCTCGTCATGTGGACCAGTTCGGCTTCATCGGACGGTGCCATGACGACGAAGTTGGGCAGGGTGCACAGATAGGTGATGTCGAACGATCCCGCATGGGTCGCGCCGTCCGCGCCAACGAGGCCAGCCCGGTCGATGGCAAAGCGCACGGGCAGGTTCTGGATCGCCACGTCATGCACCACCTGATCGAAGGCGCGCTGCAGGAACGTCGAGTAGATCGCGCAGAACGGCCGCATGCCTTCGGCCGCAAGGCCAGCGGCGAACGTCACTGCGTGCTGCTCGGCAATGCCGACATCGAAGCTGCGGGTCGGATGCCGCTTTGCGAACTTGTCGACCCCGGTGCCCGAAGGCATCGCCGCGGTGATCGCGACGATGCGGCTATCGCTGTCGGCGAGGTCCGCCAGCGTCTCGCCGAACACGTTCTGGTATTGCGGCGGGCCAGGTGCGGGCTTGCTCTGCTCGCCGGTGATGACGTCGAACTTGGCGACGCCATGATACTTGTCGGCGGCAGCTTCCGCCGGGCCGTAGCCGTGACCCTTTTTGGTGACGACATGGATCAGGCACGGGCCTTCCGCCATATCGCGCACATTCTCGAGCACCGGGATCAGCGCCTCGAGATCGTGGCCATCGATGGGCCCGACATAGTAGAAGCCCAGCTCCTCGAACAGCGTCCCGCCCATCGCCATGCCGCGGGCATATTCATCCGCCTTGTGGGCCGCATTGTGCAAGGGGGCGGGCAATTTGCGCGCAATGCGCCGGGCAAGATCGCGCAGCTCCAGAAACGGCCGCGAGCTTACCAGCCGCGCGAGGTATGCCGACAGGCCCCCCACCGGCGGCGCGATCGACATGTCGTTGTCGTTGAGCACGACGACCAGCCGGTTGCCGGCTGCTTCGGCGTTGTTCATCGCCTCATAGGCCATGCCCGCCGACATCGCCCCGTCGCCGATCACCGCGATGCCGCGGCCGGGCCGGTCAGAAAGCTTCGCTGCCATGGCAAAGCCGAGCGCCGCCGAGATCGAGGTGGATGAATGCGCCGCGCCGAAGGGATCGTACTCGCTCTCGCTGCGCTTGGTGAAGCCCGACAGCCCGCCAGCGCTGCGCAGAGTGCGAATCCGCTCGCGCCGTCCGGTGAGGATCTTGTGCGGATAGGCCTGATGGCCAACGTCCCAGACCAGCTTGTCCTCGGGCGTGTTGAACACATAGTGCAGCGCCACGGTCAGCTCGACCACACCAAGCCCCGCGCCCAGATGCCCGCCAGTCACCGAAACCGCAGACACCATCTCCGCGCGCAGCTCGTCCGCCAGCTGGCGAAGCTGGGCAGGCGCAAGACGGCGGAGCTCGTGAGGCGTGGGAACCGTGTCGAGAAGCGGCG
>CAXNKI010000239.1:0-3873 GCA_964202645.1 Alphaproteobacteria bacterium
GTCGGGCTTGGCGCTGGTCACGTGGATTGTCCTTTCAACTGAGGCGCTCCCTATGGCAAAGCCCGGTGCAAAGACCAAGGACCGATGCCATGAATATGCTTGATGAACTTGACGATCACGTTGCAGCCGCTGCTTTCCGCCGCCTGGTCAAGCATTTGCAAACGCGCCACGATGCCCAGAACATCGACCTGATGGGGCTGGCGGGCTTCTGCCGCAATTGCCTGTCCGACTGGATCATCGATGCCGGCGCACCGCTCGACAAGTCCGGTGCGCGGGCGCTGATCCACGGAATGCCGTTTGATGAGTGGAAGGCGAAGTTCCAGACCGAGGCAACGCCCGAACAGTTGGCGCGGATGGAAGCGAGCCTGAAGCTGAACGGCGGCACGCACTGACACATTTCCACAGGCACCGTTTTGCCCGAATCGCTCCACCCGGCTAACCGGCGGCCCGAGCACATCATTACACTGGAGCTACCCCGAAATGGCCACTGCCACCGACGACCGCCTGCGCCTGCTGATCGAGCGCGTTGAACGCCTCGAAGAAGAGAAGAAAGGCATCGCAGACGACATCCGCGATACTTATGCCGAGGCCAAGGCCGTGGGTTATGACGCCAAGATCATGCGCCAGGTCGTGCGGCTGCGCAAAATGAACCAGGACGACCGCGCCGAGATGGAAATGCTGCTGGATACCTACAAGGCGGCACTCGGGCTGGGGTGATTGCCCGCAAGTCGCCACTCGGCTAGGGGGCAGCGCAACACGCAACCCCCCAGCTGACGGCAGACCCCCAAAGGCAGACACATGGCAGGCCATTCCAAATTCAAGAACATCATGCACCGCAAGGGTGCCCAGGATAAGAAGCGCGCAGGCTTGTTTTCCAAGCTGAGCCGCGAAATCACCGTCGCGGCGAAGATGGGGATGCCCGATCCGGACTTTAACCCGCGCCTGCGCGCGGCGGTGAATGCCGCCAAGGCGCAGTCAGTGCCCAAGGACAATATCCAGCGAGCCATCGACAAGGCCAGCAAGGGCGAAGGCGATAGTTACGAAGAGATCCGCTATGAGGGCTATGGCCCGGGCGGCGTCGCGCTGATCGTCGAAGCCTTGACCGACAACCGCAACCGCACCGCCACCAACGTGCGCACCGCTTTCGCCAAGAACGGCGGCAACCTCGGCGCCAGCGGCGCAGTTAGCCACGGGTTCGAGCGGCTGGGGCTGATCGAATACCCCGGCAGCGCAGGCGACGCCGACAAGGTCTTCGAAGCCGCGCTCGAGGCCGGTGCCGACGATGTCGAGAGCGACGAGGACGGCCACGCGATCTGGGTCGCGGTGGAAAACCTCCACCCGGTCGCACGAGAGATCGAAAAGGTGCTGGGCGAGGCCGTGGGCGTCAAGCTCGGCTGGAAGCCCAGCCTCAAGGCCGAAGTGGGCGAAAGCGACGCGGCGACGCTGCTGAAGCTGATCGATGTGCTCGACGACGATGACGACGTGCAGACGGTCTGGGGCAATTACGAAATCCCTGATGCGGTAATGGAAAAGCTCGGGTGATGGCCGGAGCATCGTTCTGATGTGGCAACTGGTCGCGAAAGCGCTGCTCTCTGGCGCGCTGATCGTGGCCATTGCCGAAATTGGCAAACGCCTGCCCACGCTGGGCGCACTGATCGCCTCGCTGCCGCTGGTTTCGGTGCTGGGGATGATGTTGTTGTGGCAGCAGCGACCCGAGCCAGAAAACATGGCGATCCATGCCGAGGCGACATTCTGGTATGTCCTGCCATCGCTGCCCATGTTCCTGCTGATTCCGGCGCTGTTGCGCCACGGAATGTCTTTCTGGACCGCTTTGATCGCCGGCTGCGCGCTGACTGTGGTGCTCTATCTCGCCATGGCGCATTTCGGCCCGCGCATCGGCATACGGATCTGACATGCTGATCATCGGCCTTGATCCGGGCCTGGGCACCACCGGCTGGGGCATCGTCGCGAAAAGCGGCAACCGCCTCTCCCATATCGCCAACGGCCAGGTGAAGACCGATCCCAAGGCCAGCCTAGCCGAGCGGCTCGTCACGCTCGACCGCGAGCTCGCCGATGTCATCCTGGCGCATCGCCCCGATCAGGGCGCGGTGGAGGAAGTCTTCGTCAATTCCAATCCGCAATCGACGCTGAAGCTCGGCCAGGCGCGCGGGGTCTGTCTGCTGGCGCTGGCCCGCGCGGGCCTGCCGGTGAGTGAATACGCCACGCGGCTGGTCAAGAAGGCGATCGTCGGCACCGGCGGGGCAGACAAGGTGCAAGTCCAGGCGATGCTCAAGGTGCTGCTGCCTGGCGTAAAGCTCGCCGGCGCGGACGCGGCCGATGCGCTGGCGGTTGCCATCGCCCACGCCCACATCGCGCGCGGATAGTCGTTGGCGCTTTGACAGTCGGCAAAATTACGACAACAATGTCGAATAAAGAACCAGATTCGGCGAGGACCAACAATGAACATCATGCGGCGCGAGCCTCATCCGTTGACCGGCACGATTTACGAGGATCTCGGCGAAGGCCGGGTCAAGGTGCAGAAATCGGGCAGCAATGCTTACGGCATTTTCACCTGGCAGGGCGAATGGCTCGAGGGCGAGGTCACCCAGGCCGATCCGCAGATGCTGCTTTATATCGCCGGGCCGGACCTGCCGCGCGATCACGAAGTGATCTGGATGAGCGCTCCGTCCAAGACTTTCGACGGCACAATCCCGATCGAGGCCTTCCCCGGCACCCACATGGACGACATGAAGCGAATCGTCGGCAGCTACCGGCCCGACAAGGGTAAGGAAACCGCTGATGGCTGGCGTTCGATCGGCTATTTCGATCCGCAGTTCTTCCTCGATAACGACCGCAAGCCCGAATGCATCCCCGATGCGATGAAGCTGACCAATACGATCAAGGGCGGGCCCAAGCGCATCCAGACCGACCGCTACTGGAAACAGGAATACCACGATCTCGAGGTCGAGAAGATCTGGAAGAAGACCTGGCAGATGGCTTGCCGCGAGGACGAGATTCCGAACGCGGGCGACTATCACGTCTATGAAATCGCCGACCTGTCCTATCTGGTGGTGCGCCAGGCCGATGGTTCGGTAAAGGCCCACCAGAACGTCTGCCTCCACCGTGGCCGCCTGCTCAAGGATTGCTCAGGGCGCGGCGAGAAGGAATTCCGCTGCCCGTTCCACGGCTGGGCCTGGAATCTCGATGGCTCCTTGAAAGAAATCACCACCGAATGGGATTTCCCCGGGGTGCGCGAGGATGCGGCGCAACTGCCGCCGGTCAAGGTCGAGTGCTGGGAAGGGTTCGTCTTCATCAACCCCGATCCCGATGCCGGTCCGCTTGCTGATTTTCTCGGCCCGGTGATGATGGCGCACTACAAGAAGTATGGCTTCGAGCACCGCTATATCCAGGCCAATGTCTCCAAGCTGATCCGGGCCAACTGGAAAGTGGTGATGGAGGCCTTCATGGAAGCCTATCACGTAATCGCCACCCACCCGCACCAGATGCTGACCAGCGGCGACCTGTCGAATTCGGTCTATGACGTGTTCGGCAACTGGGGCCGCGCTTCCCAGTTCCCCTCGCCCGGCAGCCCGCAGCGGGGGATCATGCTGACACCTGAGGAAGCAATTGAGCAATACCGCCGCGCTGCCGATGGCACCAAAGGCCTGATCCAGGCGCTGACCGGGGAAGACTTGTCAGACTTTTCCGATCTGGAGTTGCAGGGCGGCTCGTTCAACGACCTGTTTCCGAACCTGCACCCCTGGGGCGGCTGGATGAGAATCGTCTTCCGCTTCCGCCCCAATGGCTCAAACCCGGACGAGAGCGTGATGGACATCTGGCTGCTCGCCCCCTGGCCAAAGGACAAGCCGCGTC
>CAXNKI010000240.1:0-3845 GCA_964202645.1 Alphaproteobacteria bacterium
CCCGCCAGCAGGACAATGTAGCCGTCGATATGCAGCCGATCGAGCCATGCGCGGATCATGCAGCACTTTCCAATCCTGATCGCCCGTCTGCCCATCCGGCGGCGGTGGTCCTGCGGTAGTCCGCGCGACCGCGAGCCGCAAGCCGGACCGATGCAGGCCAGGCTTTCCTACATGTGCCATATTGGATATTTTATTAATTCTTATAAACCGATATGAGCTATAATTATGCAGGACACCTCATCATCCGGCCCTGACACCACCTTGCCCGTTGTCGCGCTGGAGGCATCCTCATCAGACCGCTTCGTCACCCGCGCGCGGCCCGGGTTTCTATATGTGATCTACGTGATGCTGCTCGCGGCGCTGCCGGTGGGCGTGCTGGCGGCATTCCGGCCGGACCTTGCTGCCGCAGTGTCGCGCGGCGTCGGTGCCTATCTCGGCGCGATCCCCGAGCCACTCTACACCCTGTTCGGCGCCGGCTACCTTGGCTACACCGCCGCCAGGCAATGGGGCAAGATCGCCGGCTCTGGTGGCTGACCGCGAAAAGCTGAAATTAACCCTCACGAAGGGATTTGTCGTTATTTCTCTTCTACCCCGGGCCGTCCGGGAATGCCTGGAGAGATCCGTTGACCGTGAGCCCCCTGCCCAGCACCCGCAAGCCTGCTGCAGCGCTGGCAGCGGCCATGCTTGCCTTGTCGCTTTCGGCTTGCGGCTCGCAGGCCACGATCGCCGATCTCGACGAAAGGGTCAGCCGCGCCGAAGCCGCCGCACAGAAGGCCATCGCCGCGCAGCAAGCTGCTGAGTCAGCCGCTGCGCGGATAAGGCGCGCCGAAACCGATGATACCCGGCGCGAGGACGAGGATTCGAACGACCAGGATTCGGCGCAGGCTGGCGGCGGCGATGATCAACGTGACGAAGAACCCGCTATCGCAGCAGCCCCCGAGGCATAGCATCAGCGCGCTTGCCTGAAGCGCACCAGCGGCTATTGCGGCCAGACCACCCGCCCTGCAGGAGTTCGCCATGGCGAAGAAGCTGGTTTTCGTCCTCAACGGACCCAATCTGAATTTGCTCGGGACGCGCGAGCCGGAAATCTATGGCAGCGATACGCTCGACGATATTGCCGGGATGCTGGATGACCGCGCGCAGGCTCTGGGGCTGACCATCGACTTGCGGCAATCGAACCACGAAGGCCACCTGATTGACTGGCTGCACGAGGCGCGCAGCGTGGGCGCAGCAGCGGTGATCCTCAACGCAGGCGCGCTGACCCATACCAGCGTGGCGCTTTACGATGCGATCAAAGGGATATCCGTGCCCGTGATCGAAGTGCACCTGTCCAACCCGCACGCGCGAGAGAGCTTCCGCCACAAGAGCTTCGTCTCGCCAGTTGCGAAAGGCGTCATCGCCGGGTTTGGCGCAAAAGGTTATCTGCTGGCGCTGGAGGCTGCCGCAGCGCTCTGACCGGCCTCAGATGAATTCGATCTTCTGCACCAGATAGCAGCGGTCGCCCGAAGGCACTGTCACCTCAACCTCTTCTTCGATCTTGCGTCCGATCAGCGCCTTGCCGAGCGGCGAGGCATAGCTGATGCGGCCGATCTTCGCGTCCGCTTCATAAGGGCCAACGATCTGGTAGCGCACCGGCTTTTCGTCGTCATCGAGCAAAGTGACAGTCGCACCGAAGACGATCTTGTCGCCCGACAGCGTCGTCGGGTCAACAATCTGCGCCCGGCTCACCCGGTCTTCAAGGTCGCCGATCAGTGCCTCGACCTGGCCCTGACGTTCCTTGGCGGCATGATATTCCGCATTTTCCGAAAGATCGCCGTGGGCGCGCGCCTCCTCGATCGCCTCGACGATCCGCGGACGCTCTTCGCGCAAGGCTTTCAGCTCGGCAATCTGCCGCTCATAGCCTTCCGCCAGCATCGGCAACTTCTCGATACTCGCCATCCCTGTTGGTCCTTCTTGTGTCGCCCCGGTCCCTTTCCGGAGTACAGCGACTAATAGCCCGCCCCGTCCCCGCCGGGGAAAGGGATCATCTTGTCGCGATGTAAGAAAACGCGTCTAGTCAGCCATAATAGGACTGTAATGAGCGGACTTCAAGTTTTGCCGCCCGCAGCGCCTCGATCGCCATCGCCGCAGCCACCGATGCTGTCGCCGTGGTGAAGTAGGGAACCTTGGCTTTCAGCGCCGAAGCGCGGATCGATTGCGAATCCTTGAGGCTCTGCCACCCTTCCGTGGTGTTAATGATCAGCGCCACTTCGCCATCGACAATCCGGTCGACAATATGCCGGCGGCCTTCGGCGACCTTGTTCACCCGCTCGACCGGCAGCCCGGCATCTGCCAGATAACGCTGGGTGCCACCGGTGGCGATGACCGAGAAACCAAGATCGACCAGCCGCTTGATCGCCGGCAGGATCACCGTCTTGTCGCTGTCCTTGACCGAAACGAAAGCGAGGCCCGACATCGGCAGCTCGGTGCCAGCGCCGATCTGGCTCTTGGCGAAGGCCATCGCGAACGTGGCATCGATGCCCATCACTTCGCCGGTCGATTTCATTTCGGGCGACAGCACGGGATCGACGCCGGGGAAGCGCGCGAAGGGGAATACCGCTTCTTTCACCGCCATATAGGGCAGGTCGCGCTTGAACGGCGGGAAAGTGGAGAGCTTTTCGCCCGCCATCACCCGCGCGGCGATCTTGGCCACTGGCTGGCCGATCGCCTTGGCGACGAAGGGCACGGTACGGCTGGCGCGCGGATTGACCTCGATCAGGAACACTTCATCACCTTGCACCGCGAACTGGATGTTCATCAGACCGATGACCCCCAGCGACTTGGCCAGCAATTCGGCCTGGCGTTCCATCTCGGCGATGATGCCGGCTGGCAGATTATAGGGCGGCAAAGTGCAGGCGCTGTCGCCCGAATGGATCCCGGCCTCCTCGATATGCTGCATGACACCCGCAACCACGACCTGATCGCCATCGCATAACGCATCGACATCGCATTCGATCGCATCGCGCAAATAGCGGTCGATCAGCACCGGGCTGTCGCCCGAAACCTGCACGGCGGTGGCGATATAGTCGTCGAGCTGCGATTCGCTGTCGACAATCTCCATCGCGCGGCCACCCAGCACGTAACTGGGCCGGATCAGCACAGGATAGCCAATCCGCGCGGCAACTGCGACCGCCTCGTCGCGGCTGCGCGCCATCCCGTTTTCAGGCTGCTTGAGCCGCAGCTTCTCGACCAGCGCGGAAAAGCGCTCGCGGTCTTCGGCCAGATCGATGGCATCGGGCGAGGTGCCAAGAATGGGAATGCCGGCATCTGCCAAAGCCTGCGCCAGCTTGAGCGGGGTCTGCCCGCCGAACTGGACAATGACGCCGACCAATTGCCCGGTAGACTGCTCGACGCGCAGGATCTCCAGCACGTCTTCGGCCGTCAGCGGCTCGAAATAGAGCCGGTCGGACGTGTCATAATCGGTGCTCACCGTTTCCGGGTTGCAGTTAATCATGATCGTCTCGTAGCCAGCCTCGGCGAGCGCGAAGCAGGCGTGGACGCAGCAGTAGTCAAACTCGATGCCCTGACCGATGCGGTTCGGCCCACCGCCGAGAATCACGACCTTCCTGGCGCCGGTCGGCGCGGATTCGCATTCGGGTTCGCCGAAGCTCGGCGCTTCGTAAGTCGAATACATGTAGGGAGTCACGGCTTCAAATTCGGCGGCGCAGCTGTCAATCCGCTTGAACACCGGATGGACGCCG
Organism: Alphaproteobacteria bacterium; assembly: GCA_964202645.1. GTDB lineage: Bacteria > Pseudomonadota > Alphaproteobacteria > Sphingomonadales > Sphingomonadaceae > Novosphingobium. The sequence goes on from CAXNKI010000240.1 coordinate 3,741, forward strand.
AGTTTGTGGCGAAGAGCGCGCACCTCATCCTCGCTGGTTGCGCCCGCCATCGCGCGCAGCGCATCGTGGAGCAGGCCCGAGCGCCGCGCCTGGGTCTCGCCCATG